>JAEWCK010000281.1 GCA_023390675.1 Pseudomonadota bacterium | reverse complement strand
TTCGATCGGCAGGAAGCCTATATCGTCCAGTCCCGCCTCGAGGACGAAGGCATTCCGAGCTTCGTGTTCGACGCCGGCGCCAGCATCGCGGACGGCTCCTATCTGCTCATCCCGGTCCGCGTGATGGTCGACGACGAGGATTATCCCGCCGCCCGCGCGCTGCTCGATTCCGCGGCTTAGGCCAGCAGCAGCGCGGTCGCCTTCTTCGCGATCGCGATCAGCCCCTCGCGCGGAGTCCCGGCGCGCGCGCGCACGCTCAGCGAATGGATCACCGACGAAGCGATCTGCGCATCGCCCGCCGGATCTGTGCTGCCCGCCTGCGCCAGCAGTTTCTCGATCCATCCGTCCTGCAGCGCGACGAAGCCCGCGAGCGCCGCGCGGATTTCGGGGTCCATCACTGCCTCGGTCGCCGCGGTGTTGACGGCGATGCACCCCGCCGGGCCGCTCTCGCCGGTCAGGAAGCCTTCGATCGCGCCCAGAAACAGGGCTTTCAGCATCTTCTCCAGCGGATAGTCGGCCGCATGGAGCGCCGCGAAATTCGCATCGACGCTGGCATGCGTCCGCGCCAGCCCCGCAAGGTAGAGCGCCTTCTTGTCCCCGAACGCCGCATAGAGGCTCGGCCGGTTGACTCCCGTCGCCTCGGCAAGGTCGTCGAGCGTGGTGTTCGAATAGCCGAGCGTGCGGAAGCGCTGGAGCGCCGCGCGCAGCACCTGCTCCTCGTCGAACTTGCGCGGCCGGCCGCGCGGGCGGGATATTTTTGTATCGGTTCGCATGAAATTCCTTGACCTGCATATTTTTGTGCGAGATCGTATGAAAATACAAGGGAGACTCGTCATGAAGCTGTATTTCCGCCCCTTCGCCTGTTCGCTCGCGGCGCGGATCGCGCTCGAGGAGGCCGGGCTCGACGCCGAATTTATCCAGGTGGTCGACGGCGGCCGCCTGCCCGACGGGCGCGACTTCACCGAGATCTCGCCGATGGGCTATGTCCCTGCGATCGAGACCGCGGGCTTCACGCTCACCGAAGGCCCGGCGGTGCTCACCTATATCGCCGAGCTCGCCCCCGAAGGGGCGCTCGCCTTCACCGGCTTCTCCGATGCGCATTACCGGATGCTCGCCTGGCTCAACTTCGTCTCGACCGAGCTCCACAAGGCAGTGTTCATCCCCCTGCTCGGCAAGGGCTATTCGGAAGCCGAGCAGGCGGCCGCGCGAGCGCGCGCCGCCAGGCCCTTCGCCGTGCTCTCGAAGCATCTCGAAGGTCGCGAGCTGCTCGACGATCGCTTCACCGTCGCCGACGCCTATCTGCTCGCCGTTCTCAACTGGTGCGAATTCTCGAAGGTGCCGATCGCCGACTGGCCGGTGCTGCTCGGCTATCGCGAGCGGCTGCGCGCCCGCCCCTCGGTCGCCCGCGCGATGGCCGCCGAGATGCCGCTGCTCAAAGCCGCCTGATTTTCCGGGAACGGCCGCATCCTCGGCCCTTCCCACCACTCCTGCCCCTTCCGGATGCGTCCGGAAGGGGCATTTTTGTTGGTATCGGGCGAATCCCTGAGCTAACCGCAGGCATGGCCGCCACGATCAAATGCGACGTAGCGATTGTCGGCGGCGGGCTCGCCGGGGGGCTGCTCGCCCTCGCGCTCGCGAGGAAGCGGCCCGATTGCGACGTGCGGCTGGTCGAGGCGAGCGGGCGGATCGGCGGCAACCACATCTGGTCTTTCTTCGCCCCGGACGTGGCGCCGGCCGACCGATGGCTCACCGCGCCGCTGATCGGCCATGGCTGGGCGAGCTACGACGTTGCGTTCCCCAGCCATGCCCGCACGATCCGCACCGGCTATTACTCGATCCGCTCGGAGCGGCTCGACCAGGTCGTCCGCGCCGCGTTGCCCGAAGCGGGCGTGCTGACCCGTCGCAAGGCGCTGGCGGCAAGCGCAAAGGCCGTGGTCCTCGCCGACGGCGACCGCGTCGAGGCGGGCGGCGTGATCGATTGCCGCGGCCCCGGCGACTTGTCGGCGCTGCAATGCGGCTGGCAGAAATTCTATGGCCGCGAAGTCGCGCTCGCCGACGCGCACGGAATCGACCGCCCGCTGGTGATGGACGCGCGCGTCGATCAGTCGCAGGGCTATCGCTTCGTCTATTGCCTGCCCTTCACGCCGACGACCTTGCTGACCGAGGACACCTATTACAGCGACACGCCCGATCTCGACCTGGCCGAGCTGGGCGCCCGGCTCGACGGCTATGGCGCGTCGCGCGGTTGGCATGTCGAGCGGGTGGTCCGCGAGGAGGCGGGATCGCTCCCGGTCGCGATGGGCGGCGATTTCGAGGCCTATTGGCAATCGGGCGGCAACAGGGTCGCCAAGGGCGGCGCGCGCGCCGGGCTGTTCCACCCGCTGACCGGCTATTCGCTCCCCGACGCGGTCCGCGCCGCCACGCTCGTCGCCGAGGCGGCGGACCTGTCGGGCCCCGCGCTCCACGACCTGCTCCACGGCTTCGCGCGCGCCACGTGGCGCAAGCGCCGCTTTTACCGGATGCTCGCCGCGATGCTCTTCCGCGCCGCCGAGCCCGACCAGCGCTATCGCATCCTCGAGCGCTTCTATCGGCTCGATCCGCACCTGATCGCACGCTTCTATGCCGGCCGCTCGACGATGCTCGATCGCCTCCGCACGCTTTCGGGCAAGCCGCCGGTGCCGGTCGGCCGAGCGGTGCGTGCGCTCCGGGGTCCGCGATGAAGCGCGCGGCAATCATCGGCGCGGGCTATGGCGGGCTTGCGCTCGCGATCCGGCTCCAGTCGGCGGGGGTCGACACGATTCTGGTCGAGGCGCGCGACAAGCCCGGCGGGCGCGGCTATTTCTGGGAGCAGGGCGGCTTCGTCTTCGACGCCGGCCCCACCGTGATCACCGACCCGCAGGCGCTCGCCGAGCTGTGGCGGCTCTCGGGGCACGACATCTCCGAGGACGTTAACCTCGTCCCCGTCTCGCCTTTCTATCGCCTGTCCTGGCCCGACGGGACGCGCTTCGACTATTCGAACGACGATGCGCAACTGGGCGCCGAGATCGCGCGCCTGGCGCCCGACGACGTCGCCGGGTACCGCCGCTTCCTCGGCTATTCCGAAGCCGTCTACCGCGAAGGCTATGTCAAGCTCGGCGCGGTCCCGTTCCTCGATTTCCGCACGATGCTCCGCGCCGCGCCCGCGCTGATCCGGCAACGGGCCTGGCGCTCGGTCTATTCCATCGTCTCCACATACGTGAAGAACGAGAAATTACGCCAGGCGCTCAGCTTCCACACGCTCCTCGTCGGCGGCAATCCGCTGACCACGAGCGCGATCTACGCGCTGATCCACAAGCTCGAGCGCGACGGCGGCGTGTGGTGGGCGATGGGCGGCACCAATCGGCTCGCCGCGGGCATGGTCCGTCATTTCGAGAGGCTGGGCGGCGTCGTGCGGCTGGGCGACCCGGTCGCGCAGATCCACACGCTCGGTGATCGGGTAACCGGGCTCACCACCCACAGCGGCTTCCAGCTCGAGGCCGATGCGATCGCGTGCAACGCCGACGTGATCCATAGCTATCGCGACTTGCTCAAGGGCTCGCGCAGCGCGCAGCGCACCGCGTCGCAGCTCCAGCAGAAGCGCTTCTCGCCCTCGCTGTTCCTTGTCCATTTCGGCGTGCGCGGCAGCTTTCCGGAAATTCCGCACCATTCGATCATGTTCGGCCCGCGCTATCAGGGGCTGCTGCGCGACATCTACGATCACGGCGTGCTGCCCGAGGATTTCTCGCTCTACCTCCATCATCCGAGCGCGACCGATCCTGGCGTGGCGCCGGAAGGCCATTCGACCTTCTATGCGCTTGCGCCGGTGCCGCATCTCGGCAAGTTCCCCGCCAACTGGAGCGAGGTGGGGCCGATCCTCGAGGCGCGCATCCTCGCCGAAGTCCAGCGCCGCCTGATCCCCGATCTCAAGGACCGTATCGTGACCAAATTCTCCTATGCGCCCCCCGATTTCGCCAAGGACCTGAATGCGCATCTCGGCTCGGCCTTCAGCCTCGAGCCGGTGCTCACCCAGAGCGCATGGTTCCGCACCCACAATCGCGACGACGCGATTTCGAACCTCTATTTCGTCGGCGCGGGCACGCATCCCGGCGCCGGAATCCCCGGCGTGGTGGCGAGCGCCAGGGCGACCGCCGGGCTGATGCTGGGAGATGGCAAGTGAAGCGCCTCGCGGTCTATTGCGGTTCGGCCACCCCAGCCGACCCGGTCTATATCGAAGCCGCGCGCGAAGTCGGGCGCACGCTTGCCGAGCGCGGGATCGGCGTGGTCTATGGTGGCGGCAAGCTCGGGCTGATGGGCGCGGTCGCGGACTCCGCGCTCGAGGCCGGAGGCGAAGTGATCGGGATCATCCCCCAGGCTTTGGTCAACGCCGAAGTCGCGCATCGCGGCCTCACCGAGCTCCACGTCGTCGAGACGATGCACGAGCGCAAGGCGCGCTTCACCGAATTGGCCGACGGCTTCGTCAACCTGCCCGGCGGCACCGGCACGATGGACGAATTGTGGGAAGCGCTGAGCTGGGCCCAGCTCGGCTATCACGCCGATCCGGTCGGGCTGCTCAATATCGCCGGCTATTACGACAAGCTCGTCGAATTCTGGGAGCATATGGGCCGCGTCGGCTTCGTCCGTCCCCAGCACCAGCCGATGCTCCTCGTCGCCGACGCGCTCGATGTGCTGCTCGAGCAGATGGCGGCCTGGTCGCCGATCGTCCCGATCATCCAGATGAGGCGCGACGATCTGTGAGCCATAGCGCGGTTCCGTCGCGCGCCGCGATCGTCGCGACCGCGCAGGAATCGATCGCGCGCGGATCGCGGAGCTTCGCCGCGGCGAGCCGGCTTTTCGGGCCACGGATACGCGAGCACTCCTGGCTGCTTTACGCATGGTGCCGCGCCTGCGACGATATCGCCGATGGCCAGGAGGACGGGCATAATGGCGAAGCAGTCGCCGATCCGGCCGAGCGACTGGAAGCGATTCGGGTGCGCACCGCGGCGGCGCTCGCCGGCGAATGGGTCGGCGATCCCGCGTTCGATGCGCTCCGCATCGTCGCGGCCGAAGCTGCGCTGCCGCACGCGCTGGTCTGGGACGTGGTGCAGGGCTTCGCGCTCGATGCCGAGGACTGGCGGCCACGGCACGAGGCGGACCTCTATCGTTATTGCTATCACGTCGCCGGCGCAGTCGGCTGCCTGATGGCAGTGGTGATGGGCGTGAAGCCCGATGACGAGGCGACGCTCGACCGCGCCTGCGATCTCGGCATCGCGCTCCAGCTCGCCAATATCGCGCGCGACGTGGAGGCCGATGACCGGATCGGCCGCTGCTATCTGCCCGTCGACTGGCTGGTCGAGATGGACATGCCTCCGGGCGAGCACATGAAGCCGCCCTTTCGCCCGCGCCTCGCAGTGCTCGCGCGCCGGCTCGCCGATCGCGCGGAGGAATATGCCGCCAGCGGCGGCGAAGGCGCGCGCGCGCTCGGCTTCCGCTCGGCCTGGGCGGTGCTCGCGGCGAAAGACATCTATGGCGCGGTCGCTCGCAAGGTGGCCGAACGCGGCGAGCAGGCCTGGGATCACCGTGTCACAACTTCGCCCTGGGAAAAGCTCGCTGCGATCACCCGCGCGTTCGGTGCTGCCTGGAAGCGCCGCGAGGGGGAGGCCAGTCCGCGCCCGGCGGATCTCTGGACGCGTTCGCGCGGCGCCTAGCGTGCGCCGGCCGCACCTGCGGTGTTCGCGGCCATCTGGACGCTCTGGCGGCGGCACGCACCCTGGATCACGGGGAAATCGAGATCGGTGCTGCGTTGGAGCGCTCCTGCCATCGCTTCCCGGCACGCGGCGTAGCTAGTGTAGCGCACCGGCTCGAGCCGCGCCTGCTGGCAAACCCCGCCATCCTCGCCGCAGCCCATGATCGCCAGCACGTACAAGACCTGATCCATCGCGCGTCCCTTCAAAAGTTAACAACGGACGGCGCGGCCAAGCGTTGCATCGGCGCGGCAGGAGTCCCAATTTGAACGCGATGGCCTCCGATCCCACCGCGACCACCGCCGAACGCCCGCTGTTCGGCACGCTCAAGCGCTTTCTCCCCTATCTCTGGCCCAAACATGCGCCGGGGCTGCGCACGCGCATCGTGATCGCGCTGCTCCTCGTCGTCCTCTCCAAGCTCGTCCAGGTGTATGGCGCGCCCTTCGCGCTCCAGGGCGCGATCGACCGCATGGCTTCGGGCTCGCGCGACGCGGTCTGGCTGGTCGCCGCTTTGGTGACGGGGTACGCCGCCGCCCGGCTCGGCACCGTCGTCGTCGCCAATCTGAGGCACGCGGTGTTCGAGCGCGTCGGGCCGGATGCGACTCGCCGCCTCGCCTCCGACGTGTTCCGCCACTTGCACCAGCTCTCGCTGCGCTTCCATCTGGAGCGCCGCACCGGCGCGATCACCAAGGTGGTCGAGCGCGGCACCAAGAGCATCGACACGATGCTCTATTTCCTCCTCTTCAACATCGCGCCGACGATCCTCGAGCTCGCGCTCGTCATCGGCATCTTCGGCACGCGCTATGGCATGTGGCTGGTCGCGGGCACCTGCGCGATGGTGGTGATCTACATCGCCTTCACGCGCTGGGTGACCGACTGGCGCTCGAAGCTGCGCGAGAAGATGAACGATCTCGACACCGGCGCCGTGGCGCACGCCGTCGATTCGCTGCTCAACTTCGAGACGGTCAAATATTTCAACGCCGAGGAGCGCGAGGCGCGGCGCTACGAGAATGCCGTGACTGCCTATGCCAGGGCCGCGACCACCTCGGAAAACTCGCTCGCCTGGCTCAATATCGGCCAGGCCTTCATCACCAACCTGATGCTCGGCGCAGGCATGGCGCTGGTCGTGTTCGGCTGGGCGGACCGCAAGTTCACGCCCGGCGACGTGGTCCTCGTCTCGACGCTGCTCAGCCAGCTCTTCCGCCCGCTGGACATGCTCGGCTGGGTCTATCGCACGATTCGCCAAGGCGTGATCGACATGGGCTCCATGTTCGACCTGATCGATACCAACGCTGAAGTAGTCGATGCGCCTGGCGCGAAACCGCTCGTGGTCGGCGCCGGCCACATCCGCTTCGAGGACGTGCATTTCGGCTACGATCCGGACCGCGAGATCCTGAAGGGCATCGATCTCGACATCCCCGCGGGCAGCAGCGTCGCGGTGGTCGGTCCCTCGGGCGCGGGCAAGTCGACGCTCGCGCGGCTGATGTACCGCTTCTACGACGTCACCGGCGGCCGCATCACGATCGACGGGCAGGACATCCGCGACGTGACCCAGACCTCGCTGAGAGGCGCGATCGGCATCGTCCCGCAGGACACCGTGCTGTTCAACGACACGATCGGCTACAACATCGCGTATGGCCGCGAAGGCGCGAGCGCCGACGAGATCGCCGCCGCGGCGCGCGGCGCCGCGATCGCCGGCTTCATCCAGGCGCTCCCCCAAGGCTTCGAGACGCGGGTCGGCGAGCGCGGCCTCAAGCTCTCGGGCGGCGAGAAGCAGCGCGTCGCGATCGCCCGCACGCTCGTCAAGAACCCGCCGATCCTGATCCTCGACGAAGCGACGTCGGCGCTCGACAGCCGCACCGAAGCCGACATCCAGGCGACATTGGAGGCGATCGAGCACGGCCGCACTACGATCGTCATCGCGCACCGCCTCTCCACCGTCGTCCACGCCGATCGCATCGTCGTGCTCGAGGCCGGCCGCGTCGTCGAGCAGGGCACTCACGCCCAGCTCCTGCGCAAGCGCGGCCTCTATGCCGAGATGTGGGCGCGGCAGGCGCAGGAGCGCGAAGACGGCGAAGTCGCCGCCGAATAGGAGGGGCGATGATCTGGATAGTGATGGCGCTGGCGGCCTTGGTCGCGGCGCTCGCCCTGTGGTCGGGATATGTCGCGCGCGGCGTCGAGCGGCTCGTGCCGCGCGATGGCAGGCTGGTCGAAATCCTTGGCGCGCGGCTCCACGTCGTGGAACTCGGCGAAGGTCCGCCGGTGGTGATGGTCCACGGTATCCTCAGCCAGCTGCGCGTCTTCAGCCATTCGCTCGCCAAACGGCTGGCCAGCGACCACCGCGTCATCCTCGTCGACCGCCCGGGCTGGGGCTATTCGAGCGGCCCGCGCCTCGGCGTCGCCGCGCAGGCCGATGCGATCGCCGCGCTGATCGACCGGCTCGGGCTGGAGAAGCCGCTGCTCGTCGGCCATTCGATGGGCGGCGCAGTGAGCCTCGCGCTCGCGCTCGCGCATCCGGACAAGGTCCGCGGCCTCGCATTGATCGCGCCCTATACCCAGCCGATCGAGCGCCCGCCCGAGCCGCTCAAGGGCCTCGTCGTCCCGCCCGCTTTGCGCCGCCTGATCGCCTGGACCCTGGCCGTGCCGATCGCGATGCGCACCGGCCGGGCGAAGACGGTCGAGATCTTCCGCCCCGATCCGGTTCCCGCCGATTTCGCCGTGAAGGGCGGCGGCGTGCTCGCGATCCGTCCGGCCAGCTTCGAGCAGGGCGCCTTCGAGATGCGCGCCGCGCCGCCCGCCATGCAGGCCCAGGCTCTGCGCTACGGCGAGATCGCGCTGCCGGTCGCGATCCTCTACGGCCATGGCGACACCTTGCTCGACCCCGAGCTCCACGGCACCGACACCGCGCGGCAGATCAAGGGCGCGACCTGCACGCTGATCGAGGGCGGCCACATGCTTCCGATCACGCACCCGGATGCAGTCGAGGCGTGGCTGCGCGCGCTTTGAAGGCCACCCTCACGCAGCCGAGTGGGAAGGGAGGGCGAGTAGCTACGCCGCTTCCGCCGGCTGCGTCGTCCACCCCAGCCGCGGGATCGTGATCGAGCGCTTCCCCGCCAGGTCCACCCGCGTCACGAACAGCTCGCGGCTCTCGATATACGAGAGCAGCCGCCGCACGCGCCCCAGCGAACTGGTGCCATAGGTCGCGGCGATCGCGGCGTCGCTCGGGCAGGGC
>JAEWCK010000196.1 GCA_023390675.1 Pseudomonadota bacterium | reverse complement strand
CCTTCGGTCACGGTCGCAATCACTGCGCCTACCGCGACGGTTTCGCCGACCTTGACGAGCTGCTCGCCGAGCACGCCGGCGACGGGGCTCGGCACTTCGACCGAGACCTTGTCGGTCTCGAGGCTCGCGATCGGCTCGTCGAGCTTGACCGGGTCGCCCGGGTTCTTGAGCCATTCGCCGAGCGTCGCCTCGGTGATCGATTCGCCCAGCGTCGGGACCTTGACGTCTGCCATGTTCTTGACCTCGTTACGACTTGCGCGTCCGGCGAATTTCTTCGCGGACATTGTGGCCGAGCGCGTCGGCGACGAGCGCGGCCTGTTCCATCTGGTGGCGCTTCATCAGCCCGGTGGCGACCGCGGCGGCAGGCGCGCGGCCGGCATAGCGCGGACGCTGCGGCTTGACCTTCGCATCGGCTAGGCATGCCTCGACCAGCGGCTCGACGAAGGTCCAATAGCCGTTGTTCTTCGGCTCTTCCTGCGCCCAGACCACCTCTTCCAGGTTGGTCATGCGCTTGAGGCGCTCGGTGAGCGGCTCGCCCGGGAAGGGATAGAGCTGCTCGATCCGGACGATCGCGGTGTCCTTGTCGCCCGCCGCGTCGCGCGCCTCGATCAGGTCGTACGCGACCTTGCCCGAGCAGAGCACCAGCCGCCTGACCTGCTTGTCGGCCGGGGCGGAGGGGTCCGAGAGGATGCGCATGAAGTGGCTGTCGCCGACGAAATCCTCGGTCTTCGACACCGCGAGCTTGTGGCGGAGGAGAGACTTCGGAGTCATCTGCACCAAAGGCTTGCGGAAATTGCGGTGCATCTGGCGGCGCAGCAGGTGGAAATAGTTCGCCGGGGTGGTGATGTTGACCACCTGCATATTGTCCTGCGCGCAGAGCTGGAGGAAGCGCTCCGGGCGCGCCGACGAGTGCTCGGGGCCCTGGCCCTCATAGCCGTGCGGCAGCAGCATCACGAGGCCGTTGGCGCGCAGCCACTTGGCCTCGCCCGCCGCGACGAACTGGTCGATCATGATCTGCGCGCCGTTGGCGAAGTCGCCGAACTGCGCCTCCCACAGCACGAGCGTCTTGGGATCGGCGAGCGCATAGCCGTATTCGAAGCCGAGCACGCCATATTCGGAGAGCGGGCTGTCGAGGACTTCGAACTTGCCGTGCGGGATGGTCGAGAGGGGCACATATTTGTGCTCGTCCTTCTGATCGACCCAGACGGCGTGGCGCTGCGAGAAGGTGCCGCGGCCCGAATCCTGACCCGAGAGGCGGACGCCATAGCCTTCCGAGAGCAGCGAGCCGAAGGCGAGCGCCTCGCCGGTGGCCCAGTCGAAATTCGCGCCCGACTTGAACATCTCGCGCTTGGCGTCGAGCACGCGGCCCAATGTCTTGTGGATCTCGAGATCGGCGGGGACTTCGGTCAGCGTGCGGCCGAGGCTGTCGAACAGCTTCTTCTCGATGCCGGTGTCAACGCTGCGCCGCGCGGTCTCGGGATCGGCGGGGGCGCTGAGCCCCGACCAGCGGCCGCCGAACCAGTCCGCCTTGTTGGGGAGGTACGACTTGCCCGCCTCGAACTCGCCTTCGAGCAGCAGGTTGAACTGCTTCGTCTTCTCGTCGACGAAGCCCTGGTCGATCGTGCCCTCGGCTTCGAGGCGCTTCGCATAGACCTGGCTCACCGGCGGATGCTGGCGGATCGCCTTGTACATCAGCGGCTGGGTGAAAGAGGGCTCGTCGCCCTCGTTGTGGCCGAAGCGGCGATAGCACCACATGTCGATCACGACGTCGCGGTGGAACTTCTGGCGGAACTCGATCGCCATCTTGCACGCGAAGGTGACTGCCTCGGGATCGTCGCCGTTGACGTGGAAGACCGGCGCCTGGACGCCTTTGGCGACGTCCGACGAATAAGGCGAGGAGCGCGCGAATTGCGGGCTCGTCGTGAAGCCGATCTGGTTGTTGATGACGAAGTGGATGCAGCCGCCGGTATTGTAGCCGCGAATCCCCGAGAAGCCGAAGCATTCCCAGACGATGCCCTGGCCCGCGAACGCGGCGTCGCCGTGGAGGAGGACGGGGAGCGAGCCGGTGTGGTTCTCCAAATCGCCGGCGATCGTCTGGATCGCGCGGGTCTTGCCGAGCACGACCGGGTCGGCGGCCTCGAGGTGCGAGGGGTTGGCGACCAGCGACATGTGGACGCTGATACCGTCGAATTCGCGATCGGTCGAAGTGCCGAGGTGATATTTGACGTCGCCCGATCCGCCGACGTCATCGGGGTTCGACGAGCCGCCCGAGAATTCGTGGAAGATGACGCGGTACGGCTTGGCCATGACGTTGGCGAGCATGTTGAGCCGGCCGCGATGCGCCATGCCGTAGACGATCTCGCGCACGCCGAGCTGTCCGCCGTACTTGATGATGGCTTCCATCGCCGGGATCATCGCTTCGCCGCCATCGAGGCCGAAGCGCTTGGTGCCGACATATTTCTTGCCGCAGAACTTCTCCCACTCCTCGGCCTCGATGACCTTGGAGAGGATCGCCTTCTTGCCGTCGGGAGTGAACTGGATCGCCTTGTCCTTGCCCTCCATCCGGTCCTGGAGGAAGCGGCGCTCCTCGACGTCGGCGATGTGCATGTACTCGAGGCCGACATTGCCGCAGTAATTGGCGCGCAGGATGTCGACGATCTCGCGCACGGTCGCCCATTGCAGGCCGAGGACGCCGCCGAGATAGACCTTCTGGTCGATCTGATCGTCGGTGAAGCCGTGATATTCGGTGCGCAGATCCTCAGGCAGATCGTGGCGGACGAGGCCGAGCGGATCGAGATTGGCGGCGAGGTGCCCGCGCACGCGATAGGTGCGGATGAGCAGCATCGCGCGGATCGAGTCTCCGGCGGCCCTGGCGATGTCGGCTTCGGACGGAGCCGCCGCGGCGGCTTTCGCCGGGGTCGCGCCACCCCTGGCGGGCCTGGGCGCGGGCTCCATCTGGGTGGGGTCGAGGCCCGCGGTGAGGGCGTCGGTCTCGGCGAGCGGCCAGTTGGCCCGCTGCCAGCTCGGGCCGTGAGCGGTGTTCTCCAGCCCCTCGAACCATTGCCGCCAGCCGGGTTCGATCGAGCCCGGATCGCTCTTGAAGCGCTTGTACAGCGTCTCGACGAAGGCCGGGCTCACGCCCCCGGCGATGTCATCGAAATCCAGGCCCTCATAGCCCATCGTCAATTCCTCAACCGTCACCCCGGCGGAAGCCGGGGTCCAGAGTCACAATCGGTTCGCTCGCCGCCCTGGATCCCGGCTTTCGCCGGGATGACGAGCCAGTGGTTCAACCCTTCAACACCTCGACCAAGGTCGAGCCGAGCTCGGACGGGCTCGCCGCGACGCGGATGCCCGCCGCTTCCATCGCCGCGATCTTGTCCTCGGCGCCGCCCTGGCCGCCCGAGACGATCGCGCCGGCATGGCCCATGCGGCGTCCCGGAGGCGCGGTGCGGCCCGCGATGAAGCCGGCCATCGGCTTCTTGCGGCCGCGCTTGGCCTCGTCCTTCAGGAACTGCGCGGCTTCCTCTTCGGCCGAACCGCCGATCTCGCCGATCATGATGATCGACTGCGTCGCGTCGTCGGCCAGGAACATCTCCAGCACGTCGATGAATTCGGTGCCCTTCACCGGGTCGCCGCCGATGCCGACCGCCGTCGTCTGGCCAAGGCCTTCGTTCGTCGTCTGAAACACAGCTTCATAGGTAAGCGTTCCGGAGCGGGAAACAACGCCCACCGAACCCTTGCGGAAGATGTTGCCCGGCATGATGCCGATCTTGCATTCGTCGGGGGTGACGATGCCGGGGCAGTTCGGGCCGATCAGGCGCGACTTCGACTTGTCGAGCTTCGCCTTGACCTTGACCATGTCCATGACCGGGATGCCCTCGGTGATGCAGACGATCAGCGGCATCTCGGCCTCGATGGCCTCGATGATCGCAGCGGCAGCACCTGCCGGCGGCACGTAAACCACAGAGGCGGTTGCGCCGGTCTTGTCGCGGCCCTCGGCGACTGAGGCGAAGATCGGCAGGTTTTCACCGCTGGCGCCGGTCCAGGTTTCTCCGCCCTTCTTCGGGTGGATGCCGCCGACCATCTGCGTGCCGTGATAGGCGAGCGCCTGTTCGGTGTGGAACGTTCCGGTCTTGCCGGTGAGGCCCTGAACGAGAACCTTGGTGTTCTTGTCGATAAGAATGGACATCTAGGCTCAGGCCCCCTTCACGGCATTCACGATCTTCTGGGCGGCATCGTCGAGATCGTCGGCGGAAATCACGTTCAGCCCGCTCTCGTTGATGATCTTCTTGCCCAGTTCGACATTGGTGCCTTCCAGGCGCACCACGAGCGGAACCTTGAGGCCGACTTCCTTGACGGCTGCGATCACACCCTCGGCGATGACGTCGCACTTCATGATGCCGCCGAAGATGTTGACGAGAATGCCCTTCACGTTCGGATCGGCAGTGATGATCTTGAACGCGGCCGTGACCTTTTCCTTGGAAGCGCCGCCCCCGACGTCGAGGAAGTTGGCGGGCTCGGCGCCGTAGAGCTTGATGATGTCCATCGTCGCCATGGCAAGGCCGGCGCCGTTGACCATGCAGCCGATGTTGCCGTCGAGCGCGACATAGGCGAGGTCGTATTTCGAGGCCTCGATTTCCTTGTCGTCTTCCTCGGTCACGTCGCGCAGCTCGACCACGTCCGGGTGACGGAACAGCGCATTGTTGTCGAACGAGACCTTCGCGTCGAGGAAGCGCAGCCGGCCGTTTTCCATGACGATCAGCGGATTGACCTCGAGCAGGCTCATGT
>JAEWCK010000086.1 GCA_023390675.1 Pseudomonadota bacterium | reverse complement strand
GCGCAGGCCCTCGCACCACGCCTGGTCGTGCCGTCCGAACAGCGCCGTCACGACGCGCGGCGGCCCCCGAACCTGATCCGGAGTCAAATCTCGACCTGGCTCCCCAGCTCGACCACGCGGTTCGTCGGCAGGCGGAAGAACTCCATCGCGCTTTCGGCGTTGCGGAGCATCCAGGCGAACAGCTTCTCGCGCCAGATCGCCATCCCCGGCCGGCTCGAGGCGAGCAACGTCTGGCGGGCGAGGAAGAAGCTGGTGTCCATCATCTTGAACTCGGAGCCGCACGCCGAGACCTGCTTCAATGCCGCGGGCACGTCGGCCTCCTGCATGAAGCCATAAGCGAGGATCATGCGGTGGAAGCCCTTGCCAAGATCCTCGATCAGCATCCGATCGCCATCGATGACGTAGGGAACGTCCTTGATCTTGACGGTCAGCAGGATCACGCGCTCGTGGAGCACCTTGTTGTGCTTGAGGTTGTGCAGCAGCGCGTGCGGCACGCCCTCGGGCGTCGAGGTCATGAACACCGCGGTGCCGGGCACGCGCGAGGCCGAGCTTGCGGCCGATTCGATGAAGATCTTGATCGGCATCGCGCTCTCGCGGAGGCGATCGATCATCAGCTTGCGGCCCTTGGCCCAGGTGGTGAGGAGCGTGAACACGATCATCCCGACGAGCAGCGGGAACCAGCCGCCATCGGGCACCTTGGTGAGGTTCGCCGCGAAATAAGCGAGGTCGACGGTGAAGAAGAGCGCGAGCAGCGGCAGCGCATAGCGCTTCTTCCACTTCCACAGGTTGAACAGCACCACCGCGAGCAGGCAATTGTCGATCAGCATCGCGCCAGTGACCGCGATGCCATAGGCGGCCGTGAGGTTCGACGAGGTCTGGAAGCTGAGCACGAGCAGGATGACCATCGTCATCAGCGCCCAATTGACCAAGGGAATGTAGATCTGCCCCGCGGTCGACGCGCTCGTATGCTCGATCCTGAGGCGCGGCACGAAGCCGAGCTGGATCGCCTGCTGCGTCACCGAAAAGGCGCCCGAGATCACTGCCTGCGACGCGATGATCGCGGCAAGGGTGGCGAGGATGACGAGCGGCAGGCGGAGGCTTTCCGGCGCGAGATAGAAGAAGGGGTTCTTGATCACTTCGGCCGTCGACGCCGCATCGAGCGACAGGATCATCGCGCCCTGCCCCATGTAATTCAGGATCAGGGCGGGGAGCACGAAGCACAGCCACGAAACGCGGATCGGGTTGCGGCCGAAATGGCCCATGTCGGCGTAAAGCGCCTCGGCGCCGGTCACCGCGAGAACGACCGAACCAAGGGCGAGGAAAGCGGGCAGCGGATCGCGCAAGAAGAACTCGATCGCATGGGTCGGCAGCAGCGCCTGGAGGATCGCCGGACTATGGACGATGCTGATGATGCCCAGCGTCGCGATCACGCCGAAATAGAGCAGCATGATCGGCCCGAACAGCATTCCGACGCGCGCGGTTCCGGTGCTCTGGATCGAGAAGAGCAGCACGAGGATAACGACCGCAATCGGCACGACCAGCCCTGCGAGCGAAGGCGCGGCGACGGCGATACCCTCGACCGCGGATAGCACCGACACCGCGGGGGTGATCATCGAATCGCCGTAGAACAATGCAGTCGCGAACACGCCGAGCAGCACGATCCCCGCGGTCCAGCGCTTGTTGCCGGCACTGCGCGAGATGAGCGCGAGCAACGCGAGGCTGCCGCCCTCGCCCTTGTTGTCGGCGCGCATGATGACCGACACATATTTGAGCGTCACCACCGCCATCATCGACCAGAACATCAGGCTGATCACGCCCATGACGTTCGCAGTGTCGAGCCGCAGGAAATGGTGGCCGTGAAAAGTCTCGCGGAACGCGTAGAGCGGGCTCGTGCCGATATCGCCGAAGACGATGCCGATCGCGCCAAGGGACAGCTTCCACAACGCGTCATGGCTGTGGCCATGGCCCGCATGGAGCTCTTCGTTTGCCGGAGCTGCTTCGGCGGCTCCGCTGGGGGAGACGGTCACGGGCGCCGGTGTCGGGCGCTGGAGGAAACGGACCTGGTCATGCGACCTGTGTTCTCGTCATCATCAAGGTGCGCGCGCCGTTAGCACGTGCAATATGCGCGAGCAACGACGCATCGTTTCGCACAGCGCACGACTGCGGCGCGGGTTCCCTCAACGCGTCCCGAACAGCGCATCGGCTTCGCTCCGCGTCGGCACCGACCGGAGCACGAAGCTCGAGTTGATCGTGACGATGCCGGGAAGCCTGCCGAGATGCTCGCGGTGGAGCCGCTCGTAATCGTCGAGGTCGCGGCAGATGATCTTGAGCCGGTAATCCTGCCCGCCCGAGACCAATGCGCACTCCACGACGCCGTCGATCTCCGCCACTGCCGCCTCGAAGCGCGCCAGATCCTCCTCGACCTGCGTGCCGAGCGTGATGTCGACCAAGGCGGTGATCCGGTAGCCCAGCCGCCGATGCCCCAGCCGCGCGCCATAGCCGAGCAGGTGCCCCGATGCCTCGAGCCCCTGGATGCGGCGCGTGCATGCCGATTGCGAGAGTCCCACATCCGCTGCGACCGCGCTCACCGGCGCGCGCGCATCCGCCGCCAGTGCCTTGAGGATTGCCGCGTCGATTCTGTCCATTTCGCATGGATACCGCATATGGGAAGCAAATCCAGAAATTCCATGCGCCAGCGCAGCCATTCGCTGCGGACTTTGCAGGGATTCGCCCCGACTCGATGCGGTAGAGTATGCGCATAGACATTCCAGGAGAGATCCCATGCGCATCGGCGTTCCCAAGGAAATCAAGAACCACGAATATCGCGTCGGTCTGACCCCCGCTTCGGTCGCCGAGCTGGTCCATGCGGGCCATGAAGTGCTCGTCGAGACCAAGGCTGGCATGGGCATCGATTTCGACGACGAGGCCTACACCAAGGTCGGGGCCAAGATCGCCCCCGACGCCAAGGCCGTGTTCGCCAATTCGGACATGATCGTGAAGGTCAAGGAGCCGCAGCCGCAGGAAATCGCGATGCTCGAATCGCGCCACCTGCTCTTCACCTATCTCCACCTCGCCGCGGACAAGCCGCAGGCGGAGGGGCTGATGAAGTCCGGCGCGACCTGCATCGCCTATGAGACGGTGACCTCGAACTCGGGCGCCCTGCCTCTGCTCAAGCCGATGAGCGAAGTCGCGGGGCGGATGTCGATCCTGGTCGCGTCGCACTATCTCGAGAAAGAGCAAGGCGGCCGCGGCGAACTGCTCGGCGGCGTGCCGGGCGTGGCGCCGTGCAAGGTCGCGATCCTGGGCGGCGGCGTCTCGGGCATCAATGCCGCGCAGATGGCGACCGGCCAGCGCGCCGACGTGACGATCTACGACATCTCGAACGAGCGCCTCGCCGAGCTCGACATGCATTTCGGCAGCCAGATCAAGACCGCCTATGCCTCGAAGGCGGCGATCGCCGAAGCCGTGAAGACCAGCCAGGTGGTGATCGGCGCAGTGCTGGTGCCGGGCGCGGCCGCGCCCAAGCTCGTCACGCGCGACATGCTCAAGACGATGATGCGCGGGAGCGTGCTGGTCGACATCGCGATCGACCAGGGCGGCTGCTTCGAGACGAGCCGCGCGACCACGCACGACGACCCCGTCTACGAAGTCGACGGCGTGATCCATTATTGCGTCGCCAACATGCCGGGCGCGGTCGCGCGCACTTCGGCCTTCGCGCTCAACAACGCGACTTTGCCCTTCGTGCTCAAGCTCGCCAATCTGGGCGCCGAGGGCGCGATGAAGGCCGACAAGCATCTCGCCAACGGCCTCAACGTCTACAAGGGCAAGATCGCGTTCAAGGCCGTAGCCGACGATCTCGACCTGCCGTTCGAGGCCTGGGCGGGCTGATCCCGCCGGAAGTTCAGTAAAGTTCAGGCCAAAAGCCCCTTTTCCGGCCTTCTCGCCCCTCCCGGGCGGGGAGGCCGACTCGTATCGGCTCCAGCCTAGCCGGCGATTTCCTACATTGGAACATAAAAAGAACATCCCGCGTTGATCCCGCAAATTCCTTAGCGAGGACAATGCGATGGCGGAGCATGCCAACCCCAAGGCCGAACCCTTCTCCAACGCCGAGAAGGACCCCGACGATTGGACGACCGGCGACGAGCCTATGACCGGCGCGCAGGCGAGCTACCTCAAGACGCTGAGCGAGGAGGCGCATGAGGGGTTCGACGAGACGCTGAGCAAGGCGGAGGCTTCGAAGCGGATCGATGCGCTGCAGGAGAAGACCGGGCGGGGGGTGTAGCCGCAAATAATCACCACGACCCGTCATGCTGAACTTGTTTCAGCATCCAACCATCCTTCGAACGGTCTCGTTGGTGGAAATTTGGACCCTGAAACGAGTTCAGGTGACGAGCGTGGATGGTGCGGCCGACGTCCTAGCGGGCGGGGGTAGCCGCAGGATCACGCTGCCGCTCCCCTGCCGCCCCCTGCCCCGCCTGCTGGCGGATCGCCAGCTCGAGCTGGATCGCCTGCATCAGCAGAATGTTGCGGTAGCTCGCTTTCTCGGGCGTCAGCTCGATCGCCTTGACCCAATTGGCGCGGGCTTCCTGCAGCTTGCCCAGGCTCGCCTGCGCCAGCCCGTAGAAGAAATACGGCCCCGGATGCGTCGGATAGAGCGCAATCGCCTTTTCGAAGGCGAATCTGGAGGCAGGCGAGATCTGGCGATCGTGCTGGAACAGCGCGAAGCCGAGGCCGGTCCACAGCGCGGCATCGTCGGGCTTGTTGCGCACTCCGCCTTCCCACACCTCGACCGCGGTCCTGAGCTTGCCCGCACGCGTCATCCCGTCGGCCATGTTGCCATAGGTCCAGGCCCAGGTGCCGTATTTGCCGAACATCGCGTCGCGCAAATCGACGAGCGCCTGATCGACTTCGCCGTGCTTCTCGCCGGCGCCGACGGGGTGGCCGGCGAGCCCGGGGCTCCCCTGCCACGCATAGCCCGCCGCGCCGAGCATCAGCGCAGTCGCTGCGACGGTCCACATCCGGCGCGGAAAGCCGGTGAGCCACAGCACGATTGCCGCGACCAGCGCGATCCCTGCGAGCATGACCCAGCCCATCATGCCGCCTCCCTCCGGAACAGCCGGCGGGCGAGGAACAGGCCGGCGATCAGCAGCACGATCGGCGCGATCCAGAGCGGCGCGGTGACCCAGCTGAGCGGCGGATCGTAGGTGACATAATCGCCGTAGCGCTGGACGAGCCACGCGCGAACCCGATCGGGGGATTCGCCCGCCTGGATCCGCTGGCGGACGAGCGCGCGCATGTCGCCGGCCATCTCGGCGTCCGAATCGGCGATCGACTGGCCCTGGCAGACGAGGCAGCGCAACGTCTCCATCAGCGCCCTGGCGCGGGCTTCCTTCGCGGGGTCGGCGAGCTGGGTGTAGGCGAGCGGCTCGGGGGGGCGCGCGGAATCGGCGTGGGCGGTCGCCATCAACATCGTCAACCCGGCGAAAGCCGGGATCCAGAGTCGCAGACGGCTCGCCCGTGGCTCTGGGGCCCGGCGTTCGCCGGGGTGACGGCGGAGGGAATAAGGCGACCTCACTTCGCCGCCTCCAGCTTGCGCAGCAGCCCGGGCACGTCGTCGCCGCGAACGGCGCCGATATGCTGGTCGACGATCACGCCGCGGGCATCCACGACGAAGGTCTCGGGCACGCCCGCCGAGCCCAACGCGAACTGGACCTTGCGCTCGCGATCGTCGCCGATCCGCGCGAAGGGATCGCCGTTCTGGGCGAGGAAGGCCTGCATCGCGTCGGCCGAATCGGCAGTCGCGACGCCGTCGATCTCGACGCCCGCCCGCTTCAATTTCATCAGCTCCTGCGCCTCGGCGATGCACGGGATGCACCACGTCGCGAAGACGTTGATCAGCCGTGGCTTGCCGGCGCCGAACCCGCCTTCGATGCCGGGCTTGCCCGGAACCAGCGCGGGAAGCGCGATCGCGGGCACCGGCTTGCCGACCATCGCCGAGCGGACGATCCGGTCGGCCGGCTTGAACTGGCCGAAGGCGATCAGCCAGAGCACGGCCGCAAACACCGCGAGCGGAAGCCAGATGAGCAGGCGCTTCATGCCTCCTCCTCCACCTCGGCGTCGCGTTTCGCGCGGCGCACGCGGCCGAGCAGCGCCAGCGCGCCGCCCAATGCGATCAGCGCGCCGCCGAGCCAGATGAAGGTGACGAAGGGCTTCCACCACAAGCGGAGCTGCCAGCGGCCCTGCTCGTCGCCTTGGCCGAGCACGGTGTAGAGCTGGCCATCGGCCATGGTGCTGATCGCGGCTTCGCTGGTGTTGGTCGGCGGATCGGCGAAGAAGCGCTGCTGGGGCCACAGCTCGAACGGCGCGCCGCTCCCGCGCGAGACCTTGAGCCGCGCCTCGAGCGCCGACCAATTGGGGCCGACCGTCGGGCGGACCTCGGCGAGCGTGACCGCGAACGGGCCGACCGCGACCTTCTCGCCGACCTTGATCGCCGCGAGCCGCTCAAGCTTGAACGCACTGTCCGACGCCATGCCGAAGATGCTCACGGCGATGCCGAGATGCGCGACGACCATGCCGAAGATGTGAAGCGGTGTGCGGCGCAGGTTGCGACGGACCAGCGGGATCACGCTCGCGACGGCGAGGCCGGCGGCGAAGGCGATGCCGAGCGCGGGGACGAGATGCGCGCCGCCCGCCATCAGAAACGCCATCACGAACGCAGTCGCGGCGACGAGGAGCGGGATCAGCAGCTTGGCGCCGACGACGCGCCAGTCGTCGCGCCGCCACTTGAGCAGCGGGCCGGCCGCCGCCGCGGCGACGAGCGCGAGCGCTACCGGCACCGCCGCCTTGTTGAAGAAGGGCGCGCCGATCGAGAGCTGGACCCCCATCGCCTGCGCGACGAGCGGATAGAGCGTGCCGATGAAGACGATTCCGAGGACCACCGAGAGCAGCAGATTGTTGAGGACGAGCCCGCCTTCGCGGCTGACGAGGTTGAAGGTCGAGCCCTGCGTCACCGTGCCGACGCGCGCGCCGAACAGCGCGAGCGCGCCGCCGATATAGAGCCCGAGTAAGGCGAGGATGAACGTGCCGCGCGTGGGATCGACCGCGAAGGCGTGGACGCTGATCAAAATCCCCGAGCGGACGAGGAAGGTGCCGATCATCGACATCGAGAAGGCGACCACCGCAAGCATCAGCGTCCAGGCGCGCAGGCCGTCGCGGGTGGCGAGCACGGTGACCGAGTGGAGCAAGGCGGTCGCGGCGAGCCACGGCATCAGCGAGGCGTTCTCGACCGGGTCCCAGAACCACCAGCCGCCCCAACCCAATTCGTAATAGGCCCAATAGCTGCCCGCCGTGATGCCGATCGTCAGCATGATCCATGCCGCGAGCACCCAGGGCCGCATCGCGCGCGCGAAAGCGGAGCCGACGTCGCGCTTCACCAGCGCGCCGACCGCGAAGCTGAACGCGATCGAGAGCCCGACATAGCCGAGGTAGAGCGTCGGCGGGTGGAAGGCGAGGCCGGGGTCCTGGAGGAGCGGGTTGAGCCCCTGCCCCTCCGGCGCGGGCGGATTGAGCCGAGTGAACGGGTTCGAGGCGAAGGCGAGGA
The DNA here is from genome assembly GCA_023390675.1 of Pseudomonadota bacterium. Lineage (GTDB taxonomy): Bacteria > Pseudomonadota > Alphaproteobacteria > Sphingomonadales > Sphingomonadaceae > Sphingomonas. The sequence goes on along the minus strand of JAEWCK010000086.1, from coordinate 2,337 downwards.
AGGCGTAAAAGCCGAGCCCGATCGCCGCCTGCGCGCCGAGGGTGGCGGCGAGCGTGGCGGCAGCGAGGCGCTTTTCGAAGAGCGCCACGCCCGCGCCCGCGATCGCGAGGACGGTGACCCAGAGGAGCATCGAGCCCTCGTGATTCCCCCAGGCGCCGGCGATCTTGTAGAGGAGCGGCTTCTCCGAATGGCTGTTCTCGGCGACGAGCAGCACCGACATGTCCGAGGTGACGAACAATGCGATCAGCAGCGCGAAGGCCGTGAGCGCGAGCAGGCCCTGAACCAATGCGATCTTGCGCACGCCGGTCAGCAGCTCGCCGGAGCCTGTCCGCGCCGCGCCAACCGCCAGCGCCAGCTGGACCAGCGCGAACGCCGCCGCGAGCCAGAGCGCGGCCAGCCCGGCTTCGGCGATCATTGCTCGAGCGACTTCGAGACGTGCTGGTTGCCGGCCATTTGCGGCGGCATGTAGCGCTCGTCATGCTTGGCGAGGAGATTGTCCGCGGCGAAGCTGCCATCGGGCTGGAAGCGGCCTTCGGCGACCACGCCCGATCCTTCCTTGAACAGATCGGGCGTCACGCCGCGGAACGCCACCGGCACCTTCGCGATGCCGTCGCCGACGACGAAGCGGATCGAGACGCCGTCCGCCGCGCGCTGGATCGATCCCTGCTCGACCATCCCGCCGAGGCGCACGTTGCGATCGAGCGGGAGCGGCTTCCCCTTCACGTCGCCGGGCGCGTAGAAGAACGCGGCCTGATCCTTGAGCGCCGAAAGCGCGAGCCCGGAGGCGCCCGCGATCGCGGCGAGCGCGAGCAGGCCGAGCACGAGCCTTTGATGCTTGGGCTTCATGCGCGGTCCCTGAGCGCGGCGGCGGCCGCTTCGGCGCGGCGCATCGCGAGATAGCTGGCGAGCGCTAGCCCGCCGGTGCCGACCAGCATCACGGCATAGGCTGCGGCGACGAACGCGGCGTGGTTCATGCCGCCATCCTCCGCATCCGCGCCTCGACCTTTGCCTCGGCGAGCAGCGCGCGCATCCGCATCAGCACGATCCCGCCGAACAGCAAGGTGAAGCCGATCAACGTGAGGTAGAGCGGCCATGCCATCGAGGGATCGATCTTGCCGCGGATCACGCTCTCGCCCTGATGCAGCGTGCGCCACCAGATCACCGAATAATGGATGATCGGCAGCAGCACCGTCCCCGCCACGCCGAACAGCGCCGGCACGCGCCCGTCGCCGCCGCGCTCGCCGTCCGCGCGGGCGAGCGCGACATAGGCGATATAGACGAAGAAGAGCAGCAGCATGCTGGTCAGCCGGCCGTCCCATTCCCACCACGTCCCCCAGGTCGGGCGCCCCCAGATCGCGCCGGTGATCAGGCAGAGCGCAGCGAAGGTGGCGCCGGCAGGGGCGATCGCGCGCGCGGCGAGATTGGCGAGCGGATGGCGCCAGACGAGGTAGACGAGACTCGCGACAGCGAGACCGCTCCAGCCGCCCATGCCCAGCCACGCGGCGGGGACGTGGATGTAGAGGATGCGCACCGTCTCCTTCTGGAGATAGTCCGCGGGCGTCTGCGTCAGCCCCGCCCAGCAGCCGATCGCGGCGAGCGCGACGCCCGTCCAGAACAAAGCCGGCGTGAGCGGCCGGGCGATCTTCAGGAAGCGCGCAGGATTGGCGAGGGCGTGAAGGGCAGACACGATGGGCTTCCCATATGGGGAAATTGGCGGCACGTCATCTGCTTGAACGCATCGGCCCGGCGCGCTGATCGCCCCGGGGCCGGCCTGGCGGGCGTCGCTATACACGCCGGCGCCCGGAAAGCGGCGGAGGCAGCCAGGGCCGCCTCCACCCGTTACCTCAGGCGCGGCCGATCAGGCGGCGCGCAATACGGTCGGCGACGTCGGCGGCGGGATCGCCGCTGCTGTCGCTCTCGTCCCACACCTCGACCAGGCGGTCCGGGATGCGGGCGATGCGCGCCTTAACCTCGGCCTCGTCACCCTGCCCGAGATATTCCAGGCCGACGTTGATGATGCCGCCAGCGTTGATGACGTAATCGGGCGCAAACAGCACGCCGCGCTCATGCAGGCGGCGGCCGTCCGCACGGGTGGCGAGCTGGTTGTTCGCACCACCGGCGACCACCTTCACCTTCAGCGCCGCGATCGACTGCTCGGTCAGCACCGCGCCCAGCGCATTGGGGCTGACGAGATCGACGTCGCACGCCAGGATCGATTCGGCCGGCGCGGTCGTCGCACCCAGCTCCGCCGCCAGCGCCGCGGCGCGATCGGCGTTCACGTCAGCCAGCGTCAGCACCGCGCCATCGGCCGCCAGCAGGCGAGCGAGGCCGCCGCCG
>JAEWCK010000016.1 GCA_023390675.1 Pseudomonadota bacterium | reverse complement strand
TGCCTTCGCAGGTGACGTCCACCGCCACGCCGGGCGCCGACTGGCGGAATTCCTCGGCCACTTCGTCGGCGACCGCGCGCAGGTCTCCCTCGCGTGGCTCCAGCCGCAGCACGCCGGAACGGATCTTCGAGAAGTCGAGCAGCTGCGCGATCATCCGCGCCATCCGGTGGGCGCTGTCGAGAATGCGCCCGGCGATGCGGCTGCGGTCGGTTTCCGGCGGCATCAGTTCCAGCGATTCGGCGCACAGGCCGATCACCGACAGCGGCGTGCGCAGGTCGTGCGTCATCACCGCGATCATGGTTTCGTTGAGCGACAGCGCGCGCGCCAGGCGCTCGTTGTTCTGCCGCATCAGCTCGCGCTGGCGGGCCATCTCCACGAATACCCGCACCTTGCTGAGGATGACGTGCGGCTCCACCGGCTTGTACAGGAAATCGACCGCGCCGCTGTCGTAGCCGCGGAACATCCGGCGCAGGTCGCGCGGCGAGGCGGTCAGGAAGATGATCGGCACCTCGCGGGTGCGGCTGGAGCCGCGCATCAGCTCGGCCAGGTCGAAGCCGTTCATCTCCGGCATGTTGACGTCGAGCAGCGCCACCGCGACGGGATGCGTCAGCAGCAGCTCCAGTGCCTGCGCTCCGGATTCGGCGGTCAGCACCGACAGGCCCTCGTCCTCCAGGATCGCGCGCATCGCCATCAGGTTCTGCGGCACGTCGTCCACCACCAGCACGTTCGCCGGCAACGGTGCCGGTTCCGCCTGCGACAGATTCATCGACCCACCCCCGCCAGTTGCTGGACCATCTGTTTCAGCGTGAGCACGGCATCGGCGCCCGCGGCCGCCAGCGCCGCTGCCGGCATCATCGGCATTTCCGCCTCGCCGGGATCCTGCACCCACACCCGCCCCCCGGCGCGACGGACCGCGGCCGCGCCCTGCGCACCATCAGCGCTGGCGCCGGTCAGCACGATCGCCAGCAGTTCATGCTGCCAGACATGCGCGGCGGATTCGAACAGCACGTCGATCGACGGCATCGAGTACATCGGTGGCGCATCCACCGACAGCGCCACGTGCCCGTCGTCCTCGACCATCAGGTGGTAGTCCGGCGGCGCCAGCAGCACCTGGCCGGGCAGGATGGGCTGCTTGTCCTCGGCTTCCATCACCGGCAGGGCAACGGCGCCATCCATCACTTCCGCCAGCTGGCTGGGGCGCCCGCGAGGAAGGTGGATCACCACCAGCAGCGCGCAGGGGAAGTCGGCCGGCAGGCCGGACAGCAGTTCGCGCACCGCCAGCACGCCGCCGGCGGAAGCACCGATCACGATCGCCCGCGGCGTCGGTTGCAGGAGGCTCATGTCCGCTTCCGGAACAGCTTCTGCGCCGGCACCAGCGGCTCGAACGCGTCGGCATTGGCGCCGAAGCGCAGCGACTCGCGGCTGCCAAGGCCAAGGAAGCCACGATGCACCAGGGCCTCGCGGAACAGGCCGATCGCGCGGTCCTGCAGCCCGGCATTGAAGTAGATCAGCACGTTGCGGCAGGACACCATGTGCACTTCCGAAAACACCGCGTCGGTGGCCAGGCTGTGGTCGGCAAACACCACGTGCTTGCGAAGGCGGCGATCGAACACCGCGCGGCCATAGGCGCTGCTGAAGTAGTCGGCCAGCGAGCCGGTGCCGCCGGCAGCCTGGTAGTTCCGGCTGAAGCCGGTGATCCGCCGGGTCTCGTAGGTCGCGCTTTCGGCCGCGCGCAGCGCCTGCGGGTTGATGTCGGTGGCGTAGATCAGGGTGCGCTCCAGCAGCCCCTCCTCGGCCAGCAGGATCGCCAGCGACCAGACTTCCTCGCCATGGCTGCAGCCGGCCACCCACAGCTTCAGCGACGGATAGGTGCGCAGCACCGGCACCACGTGCTCGCGCAGCGCCATGAAGTAGGCGGGGTCGCGGAACATCTCCGAAACCTGCACGGTGAAGAACGGCAGTGCCTGCGCGAACGCATCCGGCTCGTGCAGGATGCGGTGCTGCAGGTCGGACACGCGCTGGCAGTCCAGCCGCTGCATGGCCTGGCGCACCCGTCGTCGCACCGAGGCCATGGCGTAGTCGCGGAAATCGTGGTGGTAGCGCTGGAACAGCGCCTCCAGCAACAGCCGCACTTCCAGGTCGAACAGCGCCTCCTCGTTCACGGCCGCGAACACCAGACCCTGCAGAGAGAGACCAGCTTGTCCACGTCGATGGGCTTGGCGATGTAGTCGCTGGCGCCGGCGTCGAAGCAGCGCTGGCGGTCGTCGCTCATCACCTTGGCGGTCAGCGCGATGATCGGCAGGTCGGCCAGTTGCGGTTGCGCGCGGATCCGGCGCATCGCTTCCAGTCCGTCCATCTCCGGCATCATGATGTCCATCAGCACCAGATCGAAGCTCTGGCGCTCGAGCGCCTCGAGCCCTTCGCGGCCGTTGCGCGCGATCTCCAGCTGCACGCCCATCGGTTCCAGCACGCTGGACAGCGCGAAGATGTTGCGCACGTCGTCTTCCACCAGCAGCATGCGGCGGCCGTCCAGCGCGCTGTCGCGGCGACGCGCCTCGGCCAGCAGGCGCTGCTGATCGCCCGGCAGCTGCGCCTCGACGCTGTGCAGGAACAGGGTGACCTCGTCCAGCAGCCGCTCCGGCGAACGCGCACCCTTGATGATGATGCTCTTGGAGAAGCGGCGCAGGCGCTGCTCCTGTTCGCGCCCGAGCGCACGCCCCGTGTAGACGATGACCGGCGGCGCGGATGCACCGTGTCCCCGCGCGATCTGCTCCAGCAGCGCGTCGCCGCTGCCGTCGTTCAGCGCCAGGTCGGTCACCACGCAGTCGAAGCGTGCGTCCGCCAGCGCCTGCCGCGCCTCGTCCACGCTGCCCACCGCCACGA
>JAEWCK010000013.1 GCA_023390675.1 Pseudomonadota bacterium | reverse complement strand
TCACCGGCGCCGAGCTGCTGCTGTTCGGCGCGATCCTCTATCCGGGCGGTCGCGCCCCGGCGGCGGGCGACAAGCCCGCCGAAATCGTCGTGGTGGTCAAAGGTCCCACCCAGTCGGTGCAGGTCCGCGAGAAGGAGAAGGTGGCCGGCATCTGGGTCAATGCCGAGCGGATGCGCTACCGCTCGGCGCCGAGCTTCTATGCGATCGCTTCGTCGCATCCGATTCGCAACATCGTCGACGAGCGCACCCGCGCGATCTACGAGCTCGGTGTCGACAGCCTCCAGCTCTCGCCCGCCTCGAGCGCCGCGCCCGAGGTGCAGCGCCGCTTCGACACCGGGCTGGTCGACCTGCGCCGGCGTACCGGGCTCTATTACGAAGCCCCCGGCGCAGTCGAGATCACCGGCGGGGTGCTCTATCGCGCCCGGCTCGCCATCCCGGCGCGCGTGCCCGTGGGGCGCTTCACTGCCGAGACCTTCCTGATCCGTGAGGGGCGTGTCCTCGCCGCCGCGGTCCGCCCGATCGACATCCGCAAATCGGGGTTCGAGCGCTTCGTCGCCAGCTCCGCGGACCATTATTCTTTCGCTTATGGGTTGGTCGCGGTGGCGCTGTCGGTGCTGCTCGGCTGGGGGGCGGGCGCGATCTGGCGGCGTTTCTAGCGCGTTTCAAACACACCCAATCTTTACCTCCCTGCTTCATGGTCGTGCGCGAGAACAGGGAGCGAGTTGATGGACGGCCATTTCGGCGCGCGCGGGTTTCAGGACGCGACGCCCCTTCCCGCGGCCGAAGGATTGCCGTCGCGCGCGCCCGTGCAGCAGATCGGCGCGGTGCGCGAGATCGCCGGCTCGTCGAGCCAGATCATGCTCGATCCCGCCCAGCTCGAAGCGCTCGCCGGCAGCAGCGACGCCGCGATCGCCAATGCCGGGCAGGTCGGCAGCCAGGTCAAGGTCCGCGTCGGCGGCACGTGGCTCATTGCGAACGTCCGCGCGCTCAAGCTCGATTCGGCCAGCGACTGCATCGCCGCGCAGATCGACTTTCTCGGCGAAGGCGACGAGGAAAAACTGACCGGCAAGCTCTACAAGTTCCGTCGCGGCGTGACGCGCTACCCGACGCCCGGCGCGCAGGTCTTCCCGGTCTCGACCGCGGATTTGAAGCAGATCTACGCCGCCGACGATCGCGCGCATATCGAGATCGGCAACGTCTATCCCACCAAGGACATCCGCGCGGCGCTCTATGTCGATGCGATGCTCGGCAAGCATTTCGCGCTGCTCGGTTCGACCGGTACCGGCAAGTCGACCGCTGCGGCGCTGATCCTCCACCGCATCTGCGAGCTGGCTCCGCAGGGCCATATCGTGATGATCGATCCGCACGGCGAATATTCCAGCGCGTTCAAGGCGAATGGCGCGCTCTACGATGTCTCCAATCTGCAGATGCCATACTGGCTGATGAACTTCGAGGAGCATTGCGAGGTCTTCCTGACCACGCAAGGCTCGGACCGCCAGGTCGACGCCGACATTCTCGCCAAGTGCCTGCTGATCGCCAAGGGCAAGAACCGGCTCGCGCAGGAAGTCGGCAAGCTCACCGTCGACGCGCCGATCCCCTATCTGCTCTCGGATCTGACCCAGATCATCCAGCTCGAAATGGGCAAGATGGACAAGGCCACCGACACGGCGCCGTACCTGCGCATCCGCAGCAAGATCGACGAGATCAAGGCCGATCCGCGCTACGCCTTCATGTTCTCGGGCATGCTGGTCGCGGACACGATGGCGACATTCATCCAGCGCATCTTCCGCCTGCCCGGCGACGGCAAGCCGATCTCGATCATCGACGTGTCGGGCGTGCCGAGCGAGATAACGTCGGTGGTTGTTGCGGTGCTCAGCCGCATGGTGTTCGACTTCGCGATCTGGTCGCGCGCCGAGGCCAAGCGCCCGGTGCTGCTCGTCTGCGAAGAGGCGCACCGCTACGTCCCCAACGAGCGCAATGCCGATGGATCGTCGGTCGGCCGCATCCTCAGCCGGATCGCGAAGGAAGGCCGCAAATATGGTGTGTCGCTGGGCCTGATTACCCAGCGCCCGTCGGATCTCGCCGAGGGCGTACTCTCACAATGCGGCACGATCCTGTCGATGCGGCTCAACAACGAGCGCGACCAGGCGTTCGTGAAGGCGGCGATGCCGGAGGGCGCGCGCGGCTTCCTCGATTCGATTCCCGCGCTCCGCAACCGCGAGTGCATCGCGGTGGGCGAGGGCGTCGCGACGCCGGTGCGTCTTCTGTTCGACAATCTCGACGAGGCCAAGCGCCCCGCCTCCGAAGACCCGCTCTTCTCCGAGTTGTGGCGCGAGACCGGCGGCGAGGAGCAGATCCTCGAACGCACGATCAAGCGCTGGCGGTCTCAAGGGAAATGAGCAGCGCTCCTGCGAAAGCAGGACGCAGGAAGTCAGTCCTCTGAATCTTTCACTGCGCCATGCCCCACGGGTACGGCGAGCAGCCGGCCGAGCTGCGCCCGGAACGCGCCCAGGTCGCCACCGGTAAGCTGCTTCGTCGAATTGAACGAGAAGGAGCGCGGATTGACTGCCATCCCGTTGCGATAGGTCTCGTAATGAAGGTGCGGGCCGGTCGAGAGGCCGGTATTGCCCACCGCGCCGATCTGCTGACCGCGGCGGACATGCTGACCCGAGCGGACATAGATGCGGCTCAGATGGCCATAGCCGGTGCCGAAGCCGCCGCCATGATTGACCTTGATGAAATTGCCGTAGCCCGAGCTGCGCCCGGCGAACTGCACCGTGCCGTCGTTCGCGGCGAAGACCGGCGAGCCCCAAGGCGCGGCGATGTCGACGCCCTTGTGCATGCGGACATAGCCGAGGATCGGATGACGGCGCATGCCGAAGCCCGACGAGAAGCGGCCGTTCGCGGGCATGCCCATGGTGCCGGTCGAATTGCCGCGGCCCGAACCGTCGAACCATTCGGTCTTGCCGTTGGCTTCCCACGAAGCGAGCTGGATCTTGGTCGCGCAGCCGGTGAGGCCAGCGTACATCAGGTTGCCGAGCTGAACCTCGCCGGTCTCGGCGCGCGCCTGCCCCACGATGATGTCGAATTTGCACCCCGAGCCTAGCCGCGACACGGGGACGCGGCTGGCGAGAGTCTTGATATAGGCCTCGACCGCCTTGGCGGGCGCGCCGGCGGCGCGCGCCGAGCGATAGAGGCTCGATCCGACTTCGCCCTGGATGCGCAGCGGCGTGCGGTCGATCGCAATCGGAATGACCTTGAGATTGAGCGCTGATCCGGCGCGGACGATCTCGATCCGCTTGTCGAACGCGGCGCGTAGCGCGAGCTTCTCGAGCGGGCGCGGCTGCGATTTGTCGGTCCGGCGGCCGAGCGTGTAGTCGAGCATCGTGTTCGACTGGATGTCGCCCAACGCCATCGCCTTGGTGATCAGCGATCCGACCTGGCTCGCATCGGTCTTGCCGACGCCCGAGCGCTGGAGCACCGAGAGCAAGGCCTCGCCGTAAGCGAGCTTGGCCGTGCCTTCGAGGATCGGTCGCTCGGGGGTGTCCGTGAGCGGCGAGACGAGGCTGGTCGCGGCGACGCGGTAGCCGGTGGCGCCGCCCTGGCCGAGCGGCTTGATCGCCTGCGCCTGCGCGGCGTCCCATTCGGCGCCCGAAAGCGGGGCGGGAACAGTGCCGTAGATGGGGTTCTCGAAGCCCGGCGCGAGCAGCAGCGTCAGCGCGATCAGTGCGGTGCAGGTCGCGGCGCCGCGATACCAGGCGGCGCTGCCGATGCGCGAGCCGAGATCGGGGACGAGCTCGAAATCGGGGAAACGTTCGGCGAGGCGCGCGGCGAAGCCGGTGCGCGGACGCGCCGGCTCGCGGAGCAGCGCCGCAGTCGCGCCGCCTCCCAGTTCCTCCCCAAGATCACTACGCAGATACAAGGCGCAACGCCCCCCACAAGGTCGTCGAGTCAATCGGTGCCGCAAACCCCCGGCTCCGGGGACGATCACTGTGGAAGCGAGGGTTTAAAGTCAAATTAAGTACCGCAAATCGTGGCGCGCGCTGCGGCGAGTTGTGGCCCACCGAAGATGAAGTGAAGCTTTCACCATAATCAGCAAGGAATCGCATTAGGTTAACGGCGGGCGGTTTCGCTTTGCGGTTGCATGGGGCGCGACTCGCCCCGATCTTGAGTCGCGATGAGTTCGTTCGCCCGTTCGCCGGTCACTGCGGTGCTCGGCCCCACCAATACCGGCAAGACCCATCTCGCGGTCGAGCGGATGTGCGGGCATGCCTCGGGCATGATCGGCTTCCCGCTGCGGCTGCTTGCGCGCGAAGTCTATGATCGCGTCGTGCGCCTGAAGGGCGAGAACCAGGTCGCGCTGATCACCGGCGAGGAGAAGGTCCTGCCGCCGGGCGCCAAGTGGTTTCTCTGCACCGCGGAAAGCATGCCGCTTGATCGCGAGTTCGCCTTTGTCGGGCTCGACGAAGCGCAATTGGGCGCCGATCCCGAGCGCGGGCACGTCTTCACCGATCGGCTGCTGCGCGCGCGGGGCTTTGCCGAGACGATGATTCTGGGCTCGGACAGCCTCAAGCCGATGCTCAAGGCACTGGTGCCCGATGCCGAAGTGATCGGACGCCCGCGCTTTTCGACGCTCAGCTATGCCGGCGCGAAGAAGCTTTCGCGGCTGCCGCGACGCTCGGCGATCGTCGCGTTCAGCGCCGAGGAAGTCTATGCGGTCGCCGAGGCGCTGCGGCGGCTGCGGGGCGGGGCGGCGGTGGTGATGGGGGCGCTTTCACCGCGCACGCGCAACGCGCAGGTGGCGATGTTTCAGGCCGGGGAAGTAGACTATCTGGTTGCCACTGACGCGATCGGCATGGGGCTCAACATGGATGTGCAACATGTTGCTTTCGCTGGACTTTCCAAGTTCGACGGACGGCGACGCCGGCGGTTGACGGTCGCCGAGATGGCGCAGATCGCCGGGCGCGCCGGACGGCACCAGCGGGACGGAACCTTCGGCGCGCTGCACGAGGAGGGGCCCGACGCCTTCACCCCCGAGGAAGTGCTCGCGATCGAGGCGCACCGCGTGCCGCGGCTCGAGCATCTCTATTGGCGCGAAGGCGAACCCGATTTCGCGAGCGTGGACGCGCTGATCGCGAGCCTCGAGGCCAGGCCGCACAGCGACGTGCTTCGCGCCGCACCCGAAGCGGTCGATCTCGCGGTGCTCAAGCGCCTCGCCGAAGAGGATTGGGTGCGGGCGCGCGTGCGTTCGCCGAAAATGGTGGCGCGCCTCTGGGCGGCATGCGGCGTGCCCGATTTCCGCAAGCTCGGGGCCGAGCCGCACAGCCGCTTCGTGGCAAGGCTGTTCGGGCACCTCTCCGAAGGCACAGGCCACGTTCCCCACCAATGGTTCGCCGACGAGCTCCAGCGGCTCGACAATATGGGAGGCGATGTCGAGACGCTCGCCGGGCGGATCGCCGCCGCGAGGAGCTGGGCTTATATCGCGCACCGCTCCGACTGGCTGCAGGACCCGCTCCACTGGGCCGAGCGCACCCGCGCGCTCGAGGAGAAATTGTCCGACGCGCTCCATGCGAGCCTGACCCAGCGCTTCGTCGACAAGCGCACCACCGTGCTGCTCCGCCAGATCGGCGCCGGTGCGGGCGAGCTGCCGGTGGAGATCGGTCCCGAGGGCGAAGTGAGCGTCGAGGATCATCCCCTGGGACGGCTCGAAGGCTTCCGCTTCAGCGTCGCGCCCGATGCGCGCGCGGCGGACAAGCGCCTGCTGCTCGCGGCGGCGGAGAAAAGGCTGGCGGGGGAATATCGCAAGCGCGGCGCGGCTTTGGCGGAAGCGGGCGACGCCGAACTGAAGCTTTCGCCGGGAAAAATTGAATGGCGCGGCGCTGCCGTAGGCAATCTCCAGCCGGGACCCAATCTGGTGCGGCCCCGTATCGTCCTCGATCGCGCGCTTGATGTGCTCGATGCGCAAGCCAGGACGGCGGTGCAGGCGCGCCTCGAGGCGTGGTTCGCCGACCGGATGGCGAAGAATCTTCCCGCGCTCGCGAGGCTCGACGAGGTCTCGCGCGACCCCGCCGCGGGTTCGCCGTCGCGCGCGCTCGCCAATGCGCTGCTCGACGCGGGCGGGCTGCTGCCGCGCCGTGCCGCAGCGGCTTTGGTCGAGGCGCTCGACTCCGAAGCGCGCAAGCGGCTGCGCAAGCTCGGGGGCACGATCGGCACGCTCGACCTGTTTGCTCCCGCCCTGCTCAAGCCCGCCGCGGCGCGCTGGCGGCGCGAGCTGATGGGGCTGGGCGAAGGCC
>JAEWCK010000412.1 GCA_023390675.1 Pseudomonadota bacterium | reverse complement strand
GGCCTTCGCCGGGGAACTGCTGCTTCAATGGGCCGACAGACTCTCGCGCGCTGTGCTCATCGAATAGGGGCGGGCGGTTCGGCTCGCCCCCCAGTTCTTGTTGGGCGTCGCCTGCATCGTGAAGCGCAGCTCGCCGCCGCGCATGATCTCGTCGTGGGTGATGTAGACGCGGTCCAGCGGCTTCCCGGCGAGCGTGACCTTGCCAACATATCTGTTCGCGTCCGACAGGCCGTCCGCGATCACGGCGAAGCGCTTGCCGTTCGGCAGGTTGAGGGTCACCCGGTCGAGGAAGGGTCGGCCGAGGACATACTGGTTCGATCCCGGCGCGACCGGATAGAAGCCCATCGCCGTGAAGGCGAGCCAGGCCGACATCTGCCCCAGATCGTCATTGCCCGACAGGCCTTCGGGGCCCGGCTTGTACTGGCTCTCGACGATCTGCTTCAGCCGCTCCTGCGTCCGCCACGGCTGGCCGGCGAATGCGTAGAGATAGGCGACGTGGTGGCTCGGCTCGTTGCCATGGATATATTGGCCGATCAGCCCGGCGATGTCCTCGGCATGGCTGTAGTCGAGCTTCGAATTGTCGAAGTCGAACATCTGGTCGAGCTTCCTGACCGCCGCTGCGTCGCCGCCGAGCAGCGCGAACATCCCTGCCTGGTCCTGCGGCACGAACCACGAATATTGCCAGGCATTGCCCTCGGTATAATCCGATCCGTAGTTGATCGCAGTGGGATCGAAGGGGGTGCGGTAGCTGCCGTCGGCCTTGCGGGCGCGGAGGAAGCCGGTCTTCGCGTCGAAGCTGTTCCGCCAGTTACTCGCGCGCTTCTCGAACGCCGCGGCGATGTCGGACTTGCCCATCGCCTTGGCCATCCGCGCGATCGTCCAGTCGTCATAGGCGTATTCGACCGTTTTGGACGCCGCCTCGGGCTCCTTGTCGATCGGCACGAAGCCGAGCTTCATGTACCAGTCGAGCCCGCCATAGGGAGCGTAGGTCGCGCTCGCGACCATCGCGTCGAGCGCCTTGTCCGCGTCGAATCCGCGCAGCCCCTTCATATAGGCATCGGCGATTACCGGAACCGCATGATAGCCGATCATCGTCCAGGTCTCGCGCCCCTGGAACTGCCAGACCGGGAGGATGCCGAACGGGCTGTCTTCGCGGCTGGCGATCAGCGAATCGATGATGTCCACATTGGTCCGCTCGGGCTGGATCAGCAGCAGCAGCGGATGCTCGGCGCGAAACGTGTCCCACAGCGAAAAGGTCGAGTGGAAGGTGAAGCCCTTGGCCTGATGGACCTGGTCGTCGGGCCCGCGATAGCGCCCATCGGCGTCCGAAAAGACACTCGGCGCCATCAGGCTGTGATAGAGTGCCGAATAGAAGATGCGCTTCATCGGCGCGGGCCCTTCGGCCTGCACCGCGCCGAGCGCTTCCTCCCATGCCTTGCGCGTGCTTGCGCGGATCGCGTCGAAGCCGCCGGGCTCGCTGTCGAGATTGGCGATCGCGCCGTCCTCGTCGACGCTGGAGATCGCGACCTTCATCTCGAGCGGCTTGTCGAGCGCGCCGAAATCGAGCCGCGCGACCAGCGCGCGCCCGGCGAGCATCGCGGCGTCGTCCGCGCCGCGGCTCGGGCCCTGGAAGCCCTTATACTCGACCTTCTCCTCACGGTTGAAGAAAGCGTGGCCGGCGAGCGGGGCATTGGGGCGCATCGCGAAGAACAGCTTGCGCCCCGGCGCCCAGCCGCGCGTCTCGCGCATGCCCGTGATCGTGCCGTCGGGGCGGATGCGGATCGACGACCAGAGCGTCTTGCCCGGATAATTGTAGAGCGAGCTGCGCAGGTCGAGGACGAGATGGGCGGCCTTGCCCACCGGATAAGCATAGCGCTGGACGCCGACGCGCGTCCCCGCGGTCATCTCGGCGCGGACGCCCCAGTCGCTCAGCGTGACGGCGTAATAGCCGGGCGTCGCGACTTCGCCGTCATGGCCGAAGCGCGAGCGATAGCCCGATCCCGGCTGCTTCGGGTCACCCGGCTCGAGCGGCACTGCGTCGCCCGAGACGGGCATTGCGAGGAAATCGCCGAGATCCGAATGCCCCGCGCCCGAGAAATGGGTGAGCGAGAAGCCCTGGATCGTCGGATCGTCGTGGCGATAGCCAGCGGCATGGCCGTAGCATTCGCGGATCTTGCACCCGGTATCGGTGTCGGGGCTCAGCTGGATCATCCCGAACGGCGCGACCGCGCCCGGAAAAGTATGTCCCTCGCCGCCCGTGCCGGTGAAGGGATCGGCCGACTCATAGGCGGTCTGCGCCATGACCGGCGTTGCGACGAGCGAAAGCGAGCAAAAAGCGGCGACGCCGCGGCGGAGATGGGCGATCATGGGAGCGGGTTAGAGCATGGCCGCGCGGCGCTTCCAACCCCGCGCCCGTTCGGATAGGAGGAATGCCGGGGAGCGCAAATGCAACTGACCAACACTCTGTCCGATCGCCAGGCTTTATGGGCGTTCGTGCTCGGCTGCGTCGCAGTGACGATCGGCGTGCTGCTCCACATCCCGATGTTCCTGATGGGCCGCGACATGCACTTCATGCTCGTCGGCATGCCGATGGGCTGGGACATGATCGGCGGGATGGGGCTGATCATCGGCGGCGTGTTCGTTGCCGCTTACGGCCTGCTTCCTCGCGACATCGCGGCGCAGCGCGCGGCGAGCGAAGGGCTGGTGATCGCCGCCCCCGAAGACGCGCGTCTGAGCCTCGCGCATTGGGGCTTGATGGTCGTGCTGGTCGTTGCGCTGGTGATCGACGTGATGAAGCCCGCGGCGCTCGGCTTCACGATCCCGGGCATGGTCGAGGAATATGGCGTTCCCAAAGCGACCGTGTCGCTGGTGCCCTTCTTCGCGCTGGTCGGCACGGTGGTGGGTTCGGTGGTCTGGGGCGCGCTCGCCGACATCTATGGCCGCAAGGCGACGATCCTGCTCTCGGCAGTGATGTTCGTCGGCACTTCGATCTGCGGCGCGATGCCCAGCCTCGCCTGGAACGTCGGCATGTGCTTCATGATGGGCGCCGCGGCGGGGGGCATGCTCCCCGTCACTTATGCGCTGCTCGCCGAGATGATGCCGACGCCGCACCGTGGCTGGAGCCTGGTGCTCGTCGGCGGGCTCGGCGCAGTGGGGGGCTATTTCGCCGCGAGCGGGCTCTCGTCGCTGCTCCAGCCTTTCTTCGGCTGGCGGATCATGTGGCTGCTCAATTTGCCGACCGGGCTGCTGCTCGTGCTGCTCGGGCGCTTCATTCCCGAATCGGCCAAATTCCTGATCGCGCACGGCCGCGGCGTGGAGGCCGAGCGCGTGATGCGGCGCTTCGGCGCCAGGGCGCGCAAGGTCGACCCGGCCGCGCGCGCGGCGCGGCATAGCGG
>JAEWCK010000411.1 GCA_023390675.1 Pseudomonadota bacterium | reverse complement strand
ACTAGGGGAGGGGGACGATGCTCAAGGCGATGATCGGGGTGGCGCTGCTCGCGGCGACGCCGGCGGCGGCGCAGGACAGCTATCGCAGCGACCTGCAGGGCGTGGCGTCGCAGTCGCGGGTCTGGTGGGCGAAATCGCGAGACGGCGGGGGGCCGGTCGATCCGGTGTCGGCGCCGATCAAGCGCTTCCTCTTCGAGGATCAGTGCTCGATGTATATCGCCTTCGACGACAGCGTCCCGGGCATCCCTTTCTCTTCGGGGATCAATCTCTATTTCAACAATGTCGATTCGATCGACACCGACGGCACGATGATCGAGTTCGAGCTCAAGGACCCGAGTTTCATGCGAAACTGGCATTGGGGCATCGAGGTGCCGGCCGATCAGGTGAGCAGGACCATGACGGCGATCCGGGGCGTTTTCTCGGCGTGCGGTGTGGATTTCGAGTGACGGAGAGAGTGTGATCCAGCGTTTCGAGAGTTTCGACGGCGTAGAGCTTGCCTGGACCGAGATGGGGGAGGGCCGCCCCGCCGTCCTGATCCACGGCTATTTCTCCACCGCCGAGGTCAACTGGATCAAATACGGCCATGCCGCGAAGCTCGCGGCGCGCGGCTTCCGCGTGATCATGCCCGATCTGCGCGGCCACGGACACAGCGCCAGGCCGCACGACTCCGCCGCCTATCCGCCCGACGTGCTGATGCGCGACGGCTTCGCGCTGATCGAGCATCTCGGGCTCACCGACTACGATCTCGGCGGCTATTCGCTCGGCGGGCGCACTACGCTCCGGATGCTCGTGGGCGGCGCCAAGCCGCGCCGCGCGATGCTCGCGGGGATGGGGCTCGACGGGATCACCGACACGCAGGGCCGCGGCAGCTATTTCCGCAACGTCCTCACCAATCTCGGCAGCTTCGAGCGCGGCAGCTCCGAATGGATGACCGAGGCCTTCCTCAAGACCACCAAAGGCGATCCGCAGGCTTTGCTCCGCATCCTCGACACCTTCGTCGATACGCCCACCGCGGCGATCGAGGCGGTCGAGACCCCCGCACTGGTGATAACCGGCGCCGAGGATTTCGACAACGGCTCGGGCCGCGACCTCGCCGATCTGCTCCCGCACGGCAGCTTCGTCGAAGTCCCCGGCAACCACATGAGCGCCGTCACTCGCCCCGAGCTGGGCGAAGCGATCGCGGACTTCCTCGCGGCTTGACGGACCCCCGGATGGCGCGCGACTGTCCGCCATCCAGACAAAAGGGGCTTCCCATGATCCGCACTGCCGTCTCGACGCTCGCGCTCGCGGCCGTCTTCGCTCTCGCGCCCGCGCGCGCCCAGGATGCGCCGCCCACCGCCGCCGAGGCGCAGGCGTTCGTCGACAAGGTCCAGCAGGAATATACGGCGTTCAACCTGATCGCCTCGCGCGTCGCCTGGGTCAACGCGACCTACATCACCGACGACACCGACGCGCTCGCCGCCGAATATGGCGCACGCGGCACCGAGATGGCGGTGCGCTGGGCGCTCGACGCGGCGAAGTTCCAGAAGGCCTCGGGCCTCTCGCCCGAGCTTTCGCGCCAGCTGACGATGCTCCGCAGCGCGATCACGCTCCCCGCGCCGACCAAAGCGGGCGCCGCGCAGCAGCGGTCCGAGATCGCGACCCGAATCGGCTCGATGTACGGCAAGGGCAAGGGCACGCTGAACGGCAAGCCGATCAGCGGCAGCGACATCGAGGCCGCGATGGGCACCAGTCGCAACCCCGCCGAGCTCAAGGAGATGTGGGTCAGCTGGCACGATCAGGTCGGCGCGCCGATGCGCGGCGACTATGCGAAGATGGTCGGCATCGCGAACGAGGGCGCGAACGAACTGGGCTTCAAGGATGTCGGCGCGATGTGGCGCTCGGGCAACGACATGCCTCCCGACGATTTCGCGAAGATGACCGACAAGCTCTGGAACGAGGTCAAGCCGCTCTACGTCGCGCTCCACACCTATGTCCGCCGCAAGCTCAACGAGAAATATGGCGACGCGGTCCAGCCGAAGACCGGGCCCATCCGCTCGGACCTGCTCGGCAACATGTGGGCGCAGGAATGGGGCAACATCTACGATCTCGTCGCGCCCCCCGGCGCGGGCGATCTCGGCTACGAGATCGGCGATCTGCTCGCCGCGAAGAACTACGACTGGAAGAAGATGGTCGAGACCGGCGAGGGCTTCTATTCCTCGCTCGGCTTCGCGCGCTTGCCCGCAAGCTTCTGGGAACGCTCGCAATTCCTGAAGCCGCGGGACCGCGAGGTCCAGTGCCATGCCTCGGCCTGGGACGTCGACGAGAAGGACGACCTGCGCATCAAGATGTGCATCAAGGTCAACAGCGACGATTTCGTCACGATCCACCACGAGCTCGGCCACAATTACTATCAGCGCGCGTACAAGGGCCTCCCCGCGCTCTATCGCAACGGCGCGAACGACGGCTTCCACGAGGCGATCGGCGACTTCATCGCGCTTTCGATCACCCCCGATTACCTCGTCCAGATCGGCCTGCTCGACCAGGCGAAGGTGCCGAGCGCCGACAAGGATACCGGCCTGCTGCTCCGCCAGGCGATGGACAAGGTCGCGTTCCTCCCCTTCGGCCTGCTCATCGACAAATGGCGCTGGGGCGTGTTCGACGGATCGATCCCCGCGGGCCAGTACGAAGCCGGCTGGGACAAGCTCCGCCTGCAATATCAGGGCGTCGCGCCCCCGGTCGCGCGCGACGAGAGCAAGTTCGATCCGGGCGCGAAGTACCACATCCCCAACAACGTGCCCTACACGCGCTACTTCCTCGCGCGGCTGCTCCAGTTCCAGTTCTACAAGGCGGCGTGCGATCAGGCAGGGTGGAAGGGCCCGCTCCACCGCTGCTCCTTCTACGGCAACAAGGAAGTCGGCAAGCGGCTGAACGCGATGCTGGAGATGGGCGCATCGAAGCCTTGGCCCGACGCGCTCCAGACCTTCACCGGCAGCCGCGAGATCTCGGGCAAGGCGATGGTCGAATATTTCGCGCCGCTCAAGAAGTGGCTCGACCAGCAGAACAAGGGCCAGCCCAGCGGGTGGTGATTTGGACTCGCGGCCGCCAGCCGCTTCGGGTTAGGCTGGCGGCCGAACAGGAGGGGAATTCCATGCTTATTCGTGTTGTGGCGGCGTGCGCGCTGCTGATGCCGGTCGCCGCGCTCGCGCAGGTCCGCCCGTCCGCGCCGCCGGTGGCGGTCGAGATCGTCGCGACCGGCGAGATAGACGCGCCGGCGAATTCGATCACGATGACGGTCAGCTATTCGGCGACCGGCCCCAGCGAATCCGCCGCCGAGAAGGCGCGCGACGCGAAGCTCGCCGCGATCATGGCCGCGCTGCAGGTGCAGGGGATCCCGACGACCGCGGTCACCGATCTGGCCGAGGACGATCCCGCGCATGTCGCGACCACCGTGGTCAGCTCGATGGAGGATGCGGTCGACGAGGCCGATGCCAAGGCCAAGGGCAAGAAGAACGATACCCCGCCCGAATATACCGCGACGGCGAGCAAATCGATCAAGGTCACCTCGATCGCCCAGTCCAGGGCAGTGCGCGAGGCGCTCGAGAAGCTCGACGTCACGGTGGGCGAGCCCAATTCGGCGCTCGACGATTATCCCGCCACGATGCGCCAGGCCAAGGCGCTCGCGCTGCGCAACGCGCGCGCCGATGCCGATGCCTATGCGAAGGAAATGGGCCTGCGCGTGACCCGCATCGCGCGGATCAGCGAGGCGGGAAACCAGCTCTTCCTGCCGGGGCTGCAGGACAAGTTCCAGCGCATCATGACCGCGGGCCCGATGGCGATGGCGACCTTGCTCAAGCCGAAGCCCGGCCTGGTGCATGTCGAGGTGGGGCTGATCGTCACCTTCGAGATGGCGCCTTAGGAGCGGATTCGTTGGCTGCTCCCCGGCGAAGGCC
>JAEWCK010000410.1 GCA_023390675.1 Pseudomonadota bacterium | reverse complement strand
CGCACCAGCCGCGTCCGGCGCTCCCCCTTTTATCAGAAGCGGGCCCTGAGCCCGATCAAGTAGCGCCGCTCGGACAGCGCATAGCTGTTGAGCGCTTGCGGGTTGAAGTTACTGTATTCGTTGGTCGCCGAATCCTCGGGGCTCAGATTCTGCGCCTGAAGCGACAAGGCCAGCCATTTAGTGACATCGACGCCGACCTGCGCGTCGAGCTGCGAGCGCGGGCCGATGAAGCTCGGGCGCCCCTCGGAGAATTCGAACACCGCCTCGTCGCGATAATTATAGGCTATGCGCGCCGAGATCGGCCCCTTCTCGAACAGCCCGATCAGATTGTAGCTGTTCTTGGAAACCGCAACGAGCGGGAAGCCGGCATTGTCCTTCGAATCCGAGTATGTGTAGTTCGCGATCACGCCCAGCCCGTCGAACGGCGCGGGCAGGAAATCGAGGAACTGCTGGATGCCGACTTCGAACCCCTTGATCTTCGCGCTCGCCAGATTCTCCGGCCGCGAGAAGACGAGCGTGCGGCCCACCGGATCGAGATTGGTATCGACGCCCGAAGTCACGAAGCTCGCGATGAAGTTCGACACGTCCTTGTAGAACAGGGCACCCGAGATCAGCGAGCTCCTGCCGGTATAATATTCGAAACTGATGTCGGCCTGGGTCGAGATCGGCGGCTTGAGCGCGGCGTTGCCGCCGGTGACC
Organism: Pseudomonadota bacterium; assembly: GCA_023390675.1. Classification (GTDB taxonomy): domain Bacteria; phylum Pseudomonadota; class Alphaproteobacteria; order Sphingomonadales; family Sphingomonadaceae; genus Sphingomonas. The sequence continues at coordinate 9,295 of JAEWCK010000410.1, read as the reverse complement.
GACAGATTGGTCGCGTTGAAGAAGGTCGAGGGCGCGAGATCGGCGATCGACGCGCGCTGCATGGTCTGCGAACCCGAGATGCGGACCAGGAACTTGTCGGTCACGTTGAACGCGATGTTCGCGCTCGGCAGCACCGTGGTGTAACTGTTCTTGTCGGTGACGAGCGTCGCGGTGGTGCCCACTGTGAGGAAGGTGTCGACCGACAGGTCCGTGCGGGCGATGCGCACGCCGGCATTGGCGCGGTACGGCACGCCCGCGATACGCCCCTCGCCCGACACCATCAGATAGCCCGCCAGCGCCCTCTCGCTCAGGTCGTAGTCGCGCTGCGAATTGGGCAGCAGCGTCGACAATCCATTGGGATCGGGATTGGGCTGCGCGGCCTGCGCGCGCGTGAAGACATAGTCGAAGGTCGGCGCGGTGCTGAGGAAGCTGCGCGGGAAATTGCCGGGTACGCCCGGCAAATGATTGTCGATCACCGTCAGATACGGTTCGATCTCGGCGCGGGTCGGCGTCACCTGGCTGCGGAACGCGTTCGATCGCGCATGGAGATCGGTGTAGCGCACGCCGGTCGAGAGCGTGACACCGTCGTCAAACTTGTAGCTGAGATCGAGCTTGCCGGTCCATTCCTCGAGCAGTCCGAGCAGCCGGTTGCTACGCACCCCGTTCGAGGCTGGATTGTACGATGCGTAGCTGGTCGGGTTGAAGCTGCTCACCAGCGTCAGCGACGGGACGGTGTTGTCGCGGAAATCGAAGGTGCCCGGCACCGTTGTAGTTGCCTGTAACGTGATGATCTGGATCGTCTGGTCTATCGTGCCCTTGCTGTAATAGCCGTCGCCTTCGATCCTGAGCTTGCCGTCGTCATATTTGCCGTTGAGGCCATAGAGATAGCTCTTGGTCGGCTCATTGCGCTCCTGCCCGGCGGTGGTGATCGTGCCGCTGGCGGTGCCCGCGAGCACCATGCCGTCGACGGTGGTGCGACCGGTCACCGGATTGGTGCCCGTCGGCAGGCGGAAGGCGAAGAAATCCTGGTGCCGGCCGGTGGTCAGCTTCGAATAGAGCGCGTCCGCGGTAACCGTGAATTCCGGCGTCACTTCGAACTGGATCGCGCCGTTCAGGCCGAGGCGCGAGCGATCGACGACGAAATTCTCGTACTGGAGCAGCACCGGCACCTGCTCGATCGCGGTCGGGCCCGTGAAGTTGCGATTGAGGAAGTTGTTGCGCTCGAACGTCTGGTTGGTCGAGGTACGCTTCTGATATTCGCCCGCCAGCATGATGCCGATCCGGCCGTCGGCGAAGGTGGTGGTTGCGAAGCCGGTGATCGCGGGCTCGAACTTCTTTGAGCCTTCCGAATAGACCCCTTGCGCGCGCACCGAAATGGTCGGCTTCTTGAAGTTGAGCGGCTTGGGCGTGACGAGATTGACCGTGCCGCCCAGGCCGCCTTCGGCCTGGCTTGCGAGCGGAGTCTTACGCACCTCGAGCCGCCCGAACAGGCTCGACGGCACCGAATCGAGCCCCGACGAGCGGCCGAGCTGGTCGTTCTCGGGCGGCGACAGGCGCGCCGACCAGCCGAGCAGCGTGCGTCCGTCGACTTCGACACGGACCTGCTGGAGCCCGCGCACCGATACCGCCTGCCCTTCGCCGAACACCCGCGTGATCTGCACGCCGGTGACGCGCTGAAGCGCCTCGGCGACATTGCTGTCGGGCAGCTTGCCGACATCCTCGGCCGTGATCACATCGACGATCTGCGGCGCGTCGCGCTTGATCTCGGCGGCGCGCTCCAGCGAGCCGCGGATGCCGGTGACGACGATCTCGCCCTCATCCTGAGCGGCGTCGCCGGCCTGGGCGGGCGGCCGCGTATCCTGCGCGAAAGCGGGCGAGGCGGCCAGCGTCGCCGCGACGGCGATGCCGGCCCTGAAAAGAGCCTTGCGAGTCATACATACCTCCCCGTTTCGGCGCGCGACCTTTGCCGCTGCGCCCATGTCAAAAATCGACCGGCGGGCCTCCTCGCCGGGGACGCGCAACTCAGGAGGGCCTGGCCTCCTTCCCTTCACCCCGGGCGGGACCGGCGCCGAAGAAGCGGCGGATTTCGGTTTCGGGCGCCGCCGGATAGCCCGCATCGGGCCAGGCGCGCGCGGCGCGGCGGAGCAGCTCGTTCAATTCGTCCGCATCCGGGCGAAGCTCGGGCAACGGCCAGCTTGCAACCTTGCCGTAATAGGGCGCGAGGAAATCGGTGGCGCGCTTGAGCGACTTGCCGTCGGCTTGCCAGTTCCACAGGTCCGCGCCGACGCAGCGTCCCATCTCGGCCACGTCGTACGCGGCGAGCAATGCATAGATCGAATAATGCAGGCTGCGCGTCCGCGCGAGCTCGAGCGGCAGCTTGCCCTCGGGCGTGATCTGCGGCGCGATGCGGCGCTTGGGGAAGGCATCCACCACGGCTTTGGTCAGCTCGGGTCGCCGCGCGAACAGCGCGAACTGCGCCATCTGCGCGTCGAACCACATGCCGTGATTGTTCCTGGCGGCGTCCTCGGCCTTGCCGTTCTTGCCGGTGTGCATCCAGTCGACATAATCGCCGAACCACTTCTCCAGCCCGGCCTGCTGCTCGGGGGTGAGTTTGCCCGAAGGCCCGATCAGCCCGATCCCATCGACCACGCGCTGAAGCCGGGTCGTGTCGATCACGCCCTCGGCGCGACCCTCCTCGCGGCCCGGTACCGCTTGGGCATAGTTCATGTTGGGGTTCATCCGCGTCGCTGGATTGAGGAACCAGGTCCTGACCAGACTCGCGGCGCGGCCGGCATAGCGCGGGTTTTCGGAATAATAATAAGCCAGCGCGAGCGTCTGGACGTCGGCGCTCATCCCCTCGAGATCGCTGACGTCGTATTTGTCGCCCGAACGCTCCGGATTTATCTCGCCGTCACGGCGAATGTACGGCAGCCCGTCCTTTTTCGACGGATCCGGCCACCAATAAGGGCCGACGCTCAGATAGTCGTGGCGATCGCCCGAGGGCGGAATCGCGCGCTTGTCGACCACCGTGTAGAGCGGCCGCTTCATCGCCGCCTCGGCCTTGGCGATCAGCGCTTCATAGGCCGATTTGACCAGCGGGTCGCTGTCCTTCGCCGCCTTGAGCCGCTCGAGAATGTCGGGCGGCAAGAAAAAGGTCCTGCGCCCGCCGAACGACGCGGAATATCCATCCGCGCCGCGGCAGACCGGCTGCTGCGTCGATTGGCCAGGGGAGGCGATCCCGGCGTGGGAGGCAGCCTGCGGCGCGAGCGCCGCAGCCAGGACTAGGAGCGAAGAGAGACTGCGGCGCATGTTCGCGGCCCTCAGAAGCGGAACCGGAAGCCGAAATAATATTGCGGGCCGCTCTCGCTCACTTCGGCGATCGAGTCATAGCCGCCCTTGTAGAACACGTCCTTGGTATTGGTGACGTTGAGCGCCTGCACCTTCAATTGCAGCCACTTGGTCACGTCCCACTGCGCCGACAGGTTGAGATAGCCGGCGTCCTGAACGCTGCGGTTGGTGCCGCTGTTCGGCTTGTAATAATGCGAACGGTAGCGATAGAGCGCGCGGATCGAGAAGCCCTTGGTCTCCCAATAGATCGATCCGTTGGCGACGTACTTCGAGAGTCCGATCAAATTCTCGGGCTCGAGATAATTCGCCAACGCCGACGTGTCGGGATATTCAAAATTTGCCCAGGCGATGTTGAGCGATCCGTTGACGCCGAACCCGCCGAGGAAGCCCGGGAGCCAGGTGAAGGCGTGGCTGCCGGTGAATTCGACACCGTACAGGTGGCGCATCTCGGGATCGTTCGACGGCGCGACCAGATTGACGTCGTAGCTCGCCTGGCTGGGTGCGCCGCCATCGACGACCGTGGTGACCGAGATCGTCGTTGGGATCGACTCGGAGCGCGAGATCACCGTGCCCCGCAGCCATTTGTAATAGCCTGCGACCGAGAAGAGCGTGTCCTTCGACAAATAGAATTCGAGGCTGGCGTCGGCGTTCCACGCGCGCAGCGGCTTGAGGCCCGGATTGCCGCTGGTCGGGTTGAACGTCACGTCCGCAGCGCCGCCCGTCCCCGAAGTAGGGTTCAAGTTAATGCCCGCGCCGAAGCTCTCGATCGGGGAGCGCGACAGTGCGCGATAGCCGGCGAGGCGCAGCTTGACCTGATCGGACAGGTTGAACGCCACGTTGAGGCTGGGCAGCCAGTATTGATACTCGCTCTTCAGCGTATCGGTCTGGATGGTGCCCGTCGGATCGGCGGAGACGGTATAATTGTCGGCGGCGGTATCGATCGTCACCTTGAACGGCAGGCGATAGCCAATCGAAGTGATGTTGGTCTTCACATAGCGCAGGCCGATATTGCCGCTGAACGGCGTGTCGCCCAGGTCGCCGCCGAAGGTCGCCATCGCATAGGCCGCCTTGATCCGCTCGCGGACGTCGATGTCGCTCGGATCGCGGGTCTCGCTCGGATAGGGAAGCGCGCTGTCGCTGCCGGTGAAGGTGCGGAACAGGCAATCGTTGTCGAACGTCGCCCAACTGGTCAGGTTGGTGTTTGTCGTCGGGAAATAGTCCGAGGTCGGGAAGGGCCGGCGGCAGTTAGTGTTGGCGCTGCCGATGATCTGCGCGACGGTCTGCCCACCATAGGGTAGGATCGTATTGAGATCGTTGTTGGCGTTGTTGTCGAGCGTGCGGTGGTGTTCGCTGTAGCGCCCGCCGACCTTGAAAGTCTTGAAGAAGCCTTCATCGCTCACGTCGTATTCGGCATCGGCCCGGCCTGCCCAGATATTGTCGTAGCGGTCGGTGACGAAGCGATTGCGCGCATAGACCGAGTTGGCAGCGCTGGCGCCAAAGCTGGCCGGATCGTTGACGTCGAAATTGAAAAAAGTGACGCGCGGGACAATCGGCGAATCGGTGTAATCGAGATCGTAGCCGACGCGCGTCGTCGAGCGCATGCGCGTCGCTTTCTGCTTCTCGGTACGATGCGAGTCCGAGAAGCTGGCGTCGGCAGTGATCGAGAAGCGCCCGGGCTTCCAGTTGATCGTCGCGCCGCCGCCCTTGTATTCCTCGTTGCGCTGGCGGCGCTCGAGCTGGTCCTCGATGTTCGAGTTGCCGGTGTAGTGAATGAGCGCGCCGTCGGTATAGCCGTTGGTGCCGGTGCCGATCAGGAGCGGCTTCACGCCGCGCAAGCCCTCGGCGATCGAAAGCACGTTGCGGTTCTCGGTCGATTCGCGCTTCGACCATTGGCCGTCGAACGCGATGTCGAGATTGTCGGTCGGGCGCCATTGCAGCGCGCCGATCACGGCGTTGCGCAGCTCGCGGGTAGTCTGCTCGCGGAAGCTGCGCGACTGGGTGGTATAATAGGTGTCGCCGATCGTCTCGCCGATGCCTGCGCGCGGCGCGGCGCCGACCGTGCAGTTAGAATTGGCGCCGGCAGCATTGAGCGCGGCGGTGTTGCCGGTGGTCAGCGGGCCATTGTTGGCGCTGGTGTTGCACGGCACGAAGGCAGAGTTGCCGTTGTAATAGTCCTCGGGCGCGGCGACGTCCTGGCGCTGGACGCCGATCGCGATGCCGAACTCGCCGATCCCGGTCTCGAACTGGTCGACATAGGAAAGGTTGGCGCGATAGCCGAAGCCGTCACGGCCGACGATATTGTCGTCCTTGGGCAGGTACGATCCGCGCACTTCGCCCTGGATGCGGCGCTTGCCGTAATCGAGCGGACGCATCGAGCGGAGCTCGATCACGCCGCCGATGCCGCCTTCGAGGAAATCCGCCTGTTGCGACTTGTAGACGAGCACGCCGTTGACGAGCTCGGAGGGGAATTGCTGGAAGGCGACCGAGCGGTCCGGACCCGCGGTCGAGACTTCGCGGCCATTGAATTCGGAGAAGCTCAGCGTCGGCCCGAGCCCGCGCACCGAAAGCTCGTTGGCGTTGCCCTTGAAGCGGTCGGCCGAGACGCCGGTGATGCGCTCGAGCGTGTCGCCGACGCTGTTGTCGGGGAGCGCGCCGATCTCGTCGTTGACGATGCCGTCGAGGATCACGGTCGCATTGCGCTTGACGTCGATCGAGCTGCGCTGCTCCGCGCGCGCGCCGGTGACGACGATTCCCTGATCGTCCTGTGCCCCGACATCCTGCGCCGAATCGGCGGCCGCAGCTTCCGGCGCGGCGGTCTGGCCGGACGGTGCGGTCTGACCAAAAGCCGGCGCAGCCATGACGCAGGCGGACGCGAGCAGCGCCCAGCGCAGCGAATTGCGGCCAAGCGCGAAAACGGCAATCCCAGACATTCTCTCTCCCCTGATCGTTATCATGCCCGTTTTCGGGTCAGTCTTGTTGGTAAGGCCACTTTGTTACCGGTGTCAACCCAATTGACCTGAACAATTGTGCTGAAAGTAACGATCGCTACCGGTATGTGAGAGTCCAGCCGAGCGTGAGCGGGCGATCGAGCCTCGTCGGTCCCAACTTGCAGGACGTGAGGCTCGCGAAAGCGCCGGTGGGCGCGCGATAGACGTCGCCGGTCGCCGGGCCTGCAGTGCAGCGCGCGAAGCCCTGGGCGGAAAAGCCGGTGACCTCGCCCTCGCCGAAACGCACCGCAGCCGCGCCCTGCTCCTTCGGCACGCCCGAGAAGCTCGCGAACTCTATTGTGATCCCCGCGAGGTCGATCGATCGCGCGGCGTGATAGACATCGGTCCGCGTGACCCGCCCGGGCGCGAGTTCGTAGCGCGTCTCCACGGTGATGCGCTTGTCGGCGACGGCATCCTTTCCGCCCATCCGATCCATCGCGTCGAGCCGGTACGTCAGGATCGTGCGATTGCCCTGCCGCACCATCTTCACGTCGCGGAACCAGGCAAGCGGCATGAGCACGGTGCCGTCGGCAAGCGCGAGGCGCGGTGTAAGCTGGGGGAAATCTGCGTCGGCCGATCCCTGCAGCATCCCCGCAGCATAAGGAATCGGGAAATAGGGGTTGTGCATGTGCTGGCCTTCGGCGCCGTTGATCAACGGCAGGCCGATGACATGGCCGCGATCGCGCACGGTCAGCAGCGCGCGGTCGTATTTCCCGCGTGCGAACCAGGTCAGCGTGACGGGACGCAACGTCTCGAGCCATGCGGCATAGCCCGTCGTAGGTGCGGCGCGCTTGTAGCCGAGATCGTTCCAGATCGCGTTGGTGTAGATATATTGGCGCGCGAGGCTGAGGTTCTCGCCCAGGATCCTGTGCTTGCCGCGATAGGCGTCAGTGCGGCGGCCGCCGTCCCACAGATTGACCGATCCGGTCTTAGCATTGAGCCAGAAATCGGCGTAGCGCGCGGCGATGCGGCACGAGAGCGCATAGGCCATGTCCCGCTCGCGCCCGGTGAGGACGCCCAGCTTGGCCGCAGCGGTCAGCACCTCGAGGAACGCGGTTTCGCCATAGGCGCCGATGCTGCGGCCATATTCCCAGCCTTCGCCGCTCAGATTAGCGCGAATGAGCATGATCTCGGCCGACTTGCGCAGCCACGCCTTGACCTCCGCGGTGGGGGTCATGCCCGTCTCGACGAAGCGCTGGGCGATCTCGCCGATCAGCAGCACCGAATAGCGATCGAAGCGGCCGTCGCCGTCGGTCTCGTCGGCAAAGCCATATTTGCCCGAATAGGTGCGGTAGTGATCGAGCATGCGCTTGAGCAGCGCTTCGCTCGCCGTTCTGCCTTCCCAACCGAGCAGATAGCGCAGCCGCGCGACGCTGAAGGCGACGCCGTAATAATTGTTCGGAAGATCGATCAGCTTGAGCGTCTTCGCATCGACGAAACGCCGCCAGTCGAGCTTCTTGCGCAGCCTGGCGAGCGTTGCCGGACTCACCGCCCGGTCGAGCAGACCGGCCTTCTTCAGCGCGTAAAGCGCGGAGACATAGTAATAAATTCCCCAGCTATGGTTGTCGTCGTCGACTGTCAGATCAGCGATCTCGCGATAGCCGGCGAGATAACCGGCCAGCCGCGGATCGCCTTTGGGCGTGTCGAGCAGCAAATAGGAGAGCCCCGAGGCGATCTTGCCCGGCAGGAACTTGTCGCCGCTGTCGAACACCGGGACGCCATCGAGCGTCATCGCGCGCTTGTCGCGGAGCAGCCGGTGGAGCAGCGCTTCGAGCTGCGGCATCAGCCGGCCTTCCACCGTGGCGTCCATCGCGGGCGCATGGGCATAGAGTGGTCCGTGCGGCGCGGGCGCGGCATCCTGCGCAGTAACGGGGCAAGCGAGCGAAGCGAGATAGGCGCCGGCGCCGATCAGGCACACACGCAAAAGCTTGGACAATTGGCCTCTCCTATTGGTAAGGCCAATTCTCATGTTTAGCCAAGCGGTGTCAAGCCGATCCGAGCTTGAGCCGTTTCGCTACGCTGTCGCGGCGCGCGTCGATCTCGTTGCGCGCGCGCTCCATCGCCTCGAGCTCGGTGGCTTCGAGCAAGTCGTCGACCACGCCGCGCAAGTGGTGGCGCATCGCGTTGCGCGCCGCGGTGGGATCATGCGCGCGCAGCGCCGCGACGATCGGACGGTGTTCCTCGACGCGCGGCGTGATGCCGCCGCGCCTGGCGCGCGCAAACATGTTCGCGGCAAGCGGCGAATTGACGCGCAGGTCCCACAGATAATCGATCACGCTGCGGATCGCGGCGTTGCCGGTGGCGTTGGCGATCGCGAGGTGAAAGCGATGGTCGGCATCCATCACGCTCGGCTCGTTCGAATCGTCGGCCGCCATTTCCTCGAGCAGCACGTCGAGCTCGTCGAGCTGCTCGTCGGTGATCGACACCGCGGCGAGTGCGACGGCCTCGCCTTCGAACAGGATCCGCGCCTCGGTCAAGTCGAAGGCCCCGATATCGAAATTGAGCGCATCCTCGCGCTTGCCGGTGCCATGGTCGCGCCTGGTAACATACAGGCCGGAACCGTGCCGCGCCTCGATCCACCCCTTCATCTCGAGCGCGATCATCGCCTCGCGGATCGTCGGGCGGCTGACGCCATACTCCTCGGCGAGATCGCGCTCGCCGGGAAGCCGCGTGCCCGGCGACCAGCGCCCGGCCTCGATCCCCTCGGTTATCGAAGCGGCGACCCGCTGATAGAGCTTGTTGCCTGTGATCTTCATGACGTCCCCATGTTTGTAGCATGGTCTAGGTTGACACGATATGCCAGACAAGTGGATATTGGCCTGACCACTCTTGAGGGGCTGCCATTTTGCCGCGTATCACCAATGCCAAGGTCATCGTGACGAGTCCTGGCCGGAATTTCGTGACGCTGAAGATCGAGACGGACGAGGGGGTGCACGGCGTCGGCGATGCGACCTTGAACG
>JAEWCK010000408.1 GCA_023390675.1 Pseudomonadota bacterium | reverse complement strand
CATTTCGGGCCGCGGCTCGAACATGATGGCGCTGGTCGAGGGCGCGCGCGCGCCCGAAAGCCCGTATGAAGTCGCGCTCGTCGCCAGCGACAGGCCCGAGGCCCCGGGCCTCGCTTGGGCCGCCGATCAAGGCATCGCGACCTTCGCCCGCTCTCCGAAGGACATCCTCAAACTTGAGTACGAAGCCGCGATCGACGCGGCGCTCCGCGAAGCCGGCGTCGAGGCGATCGCGCTCGCCGGCTACATGCGCCTCCTCTCGGACGAATTCGTCGCGAAGTGGCGCGGGCGGGTCGTCAACATCCACCCCTCGCTCCTTCCCAAATACAGGGGGCTCGACACGCACCGCCGCGCGCTCGTCGCGGGGGACATGGTCGCGGGCTGCTCGGTCCATCTCGTCACCGAGGAACTGGACGCCGGCGAAGTGCTCGGCCAGGCCGAGGTCCGCATCGAAGCGCGCGATACCCCGGATAGCCTTGCCGCGCGAGTCCTTGCCGAGGAACATCGTCTCTATCCGAAGGTAGTATCCGAATGGCTGAGCAAGCTTCCCCGCTAGACCGCGTCCGCTCCATCGCGCTCGATCTGCCCGAGACCGAGGAGCGCCCTTCGCACGGCCAGCCGACCTTCTTCGTCGCGGGCAAGCAGTTCGCGCAGTTCCGCAACGATCATCACGGCGACGGCCGCACGATCGTCGCGGTCAAGACTGCCGATGCGGAGGAGGCGCGGATGCTGATCGAAGCCGCGCCGGAAAGCTATTCGCGCGTCGCCTATTTCCGCGCCGAATGGGTGGGGCTGAACCTCGCTGCGCCCGACACGGACTGGGACCATGTCGGCGATCGCATCGCGCGCAGCTGGGAGCTCGCCGCGCCCCGCCGGCTGCTCGAAGCGGGCGGACGCTGAAACGCCACCGAAACAATCGTCCGGAACGAAGCGGAATACTCCCCGGTCTGACGGATATTTTTTCGGTTTCCTGAGTTTTGCGCACCACACTTTGCGAATCGTTCGCATCGATTTGCAGGTGGGATGAAGGGGCGTCCGGCCGTTGCCGGAGGCGCGGTACCGCAGGCGTATCGGCGGTCCGCGCAACAGGGAGCGATACATGGGACAGAAAAATCCGATCAACGAACCCGAGCGGCGCGGCGGCGTCGCCTCGGCCGAAGAGGGCGTGGTTCTGCTCGACGGGCCAAATGGCGTGGCGGTCTCGATGACTCCGGAGGCGGCCGAAATCACTGCGCGCAGCTTGCTCGCAGCCGCCGCGGAAGCCGCCAGCCAGCGCGGCGGCGAAGCCCATCCCAGCTGAGCCCTTGCCCCCCTGCCCCTGCGCCCGCCATAGGGGGCGCACATGATCAAGGTCGCCAGCTACAACATGCGCAAGGCGATCGGCACCGATCGGCGCCGGCGCCCCGAACGCACGCTTCAGGTATTGTGCGAGATCGACGCCGACGTGGTCGCGCTCCAGGAAGCCGACCGCCGCTTCGGCGAGCGCGCCGCGGTGCTGGGCGGCCATCTCCTCGCCGAGCATAGCGACTACAAGCCGATTCCCTTCGGCGTGCGCGCGCGCTCGATGGGGTGGCACGGCAATGCGCTGCTGGTGCGCAAGGATGCGCAGGTGCTCGATTGCGAGGCGATCCACTTGCCCGCGCTCGAGCCGCGCGGCGCGATCATGGCCGATGTCCGCGTGCGCGGTCAGGTGATCCGGATCGTCGGCATGCATCTCGATCTGTCGGGCCTCTGGCGCAGGCGGCAGGCGCACGCGATCATCGCGCATCTCCAGGCGAGCACGCACCAGCGTCCGGCGGTGCTGATGGGCGATCTCAACGAATGGAGCGCCAATTCGGGCTGCCTGCGCGATTTCGCCGCGCACTTCGCCTTCGCCGACACCGGCAAGAGCTTCCACGCGCGCCGCCCGATGGCGCGGCTCGACCGGATCATGGCGACGCCCGATTTGCGCATCATCGGGGCCGGGGTGCACGAAAGCATGCAATCGAGGACCGCGTCCGACCATCTGCCCGTCTGGGCGACGGTCGAGCCCGCTTGATGTCCGAGGTCCGCGACAAGGAGCTGCGCCTTGCGCTCGTCGTCTATGGCGGGATCAGCCTCGCGGTCTACATGCACGGCATCACCAAAGAGATCTGGCGGCTCGCCCGCGCCAGCTGCGCCGCGCGCGACGGTGACGGGCCGCCGAGCATCTATCGCGAATTGCTGGGGGAGATTCGCGAGAGCGCGGGAGTCAATCTGCGCGTGCTCGTCGACATCGTCTCGGGTGCGAGCGCCGGCGGGATCAACGCAGTGTTCCTCGCCCAGGCGATCGCCACCGGCCAGTCGCTCGACCCACTCACCGACCTGTGGCTCAAGCATGCCGATGTCGAGGCGCTGATCGAGCCGCGCCAGCGTCCCGCGCACCGCTTCGCCAAATTATGGGCTGTGCCGATCGCGTGGATCGTCGCCAACCGGGCTAAGACGATCGATGAGACCGTCGAGACCGAGGCGCGCGACGAGGTTCGCCTCAAGCTCGAGCATTTCGTCCGGTCGCGCTGGTTCGAGCCGCCCTTCGGCGGCAAGAGGCTGCTCGGCACGCTGCTCGACGCATTCGATGCCATGGCGGCGGGGCCGCAAGACAAGCGCCTGCTTCCCGCCGGCCAGCCGCTCGACCTGTTCGTCACCGTCACCGATTTCCGCGGTCATCCCGAGGCGCTGCGGCTCAATTCTCCGCCGCAGGTCATCGAGAACGAGCATCGCCTCGTCTTCTCCTTCACCGATCACGGGTCCGAGGATTCGCGCTTCGCCGACGCCGCCGAGCTCGCCTTCGCCGCGCGCGCCACGTCGAGCTTCCCGGGCGCCTTCCCGCCGGTGACGGTGCGCGAGATGGACGAGTTCCTGAGCGAGCGCGGCGTCGCCTGGCCGCGTCGCGACGCGTTCCTCGAGCATGTCCTGCCTCAGCAATGGGCCGCCAACCGCGCCGAAAAGGCCGTGCTGATCGACGGGTCGGTGCTCGCCAACGCGCCCTTCCGCCCCGCGATCGAGGCGCTCCGCGAGCGTCCCGCGCGCCGTCAGGTCGACCGGCGCTTCGTCTTCATCGATCCCTTCCCCAATTTCCGCTTCGACTTCTACGGCAGCCGCGGCGACATGCCGGGATTCTTCGAGACGATCATCGGATCGCTTTCCGAGCTGCCGCGCGAGCAGCCGATCCGCGACAATCTCGACGAGATCGCCGAGCGTTCGGACAAGATCGAGCGGATGCTCTCGATCGTCGCCGAGATCCGCGCGGAGGTGGAGACGCAGGTCGAGGCGCTGTTCGGCTATACCTTGTGGCTCGACTATCCGACGCCCAAAAGGCTCTCGACCTGGCGCCGCCGCGCGCAGGTCGCCGCTGCCGCCAAGGCGGGATACGGACACACCGCTTATGGCCTGCTCAAGGTCGATGGCGCGATCGATCGCATCTCGCGGCTGCTCTATGCGATCGGAGAAAGCCACGGCCCCGAACGGCTGCGCGAGATCCGCGAGGCCGTAACGCTCGCGGTCCAGTCGCGCGGAGCGGACCGGTTCGGAGCGACGCAATCGAACGGCGCTTCGCCCGCGACGCTCGAATTCCTCCGCGCACACGATCTCGGCTTCCGCGTCCGCCGCCTGCGCCTGCTCGCGCGCCGCCTGACCGAGATCGACTTGCCGAGCAGCCATGCCGAGCTGCTCCCGATGCGCGAGGCGATCTACGATTCGCTCGCCGCCTATCTCGAACTGAAGCGCGCCGACACCTTCGCGGACCTTCGCGACGAAGTCCGTATGATGACGGATGATGCCGGGCCTCTGCTCGATGCGCTCGGCGAGCGGATGGGGCTGAAGGCGCTGGACATGGCGACCGACGCGCGGCTCTCGGAGGGTTTCTCGGCGCTGTCGAAGGAACTGCGCCGCCCGATGCTGCTCGCGCATCTCGGCTTCCCCTTCTTCGACATCGCGACTTTGCCCTTGCTCCAAGGCGAGGGCGTCGACGAGTTCGACCCGATCCGCGTCGACCGCATCGCCCCCGACGATGCCACGGCGATCCGCAACGGCGGCGCCGAGGCGACCTTGAAGGGCATCCAGTTCAACAGCTTCGGCGCCTTCTTCAGCCGCGCCTATCGCGAGAACGATTACCTCTGGGGCCGCCTCCACGGCGCTGACCGGCTGATCGACATCGTCGTCTCGACATTGCTGGTGGAGGCGCGCCCGGGCGAGGCACGCGTCGCCGAGCTCAAGCGCAAGGCCTTCCACGCGATCCTCGACGAGGAGGAGGGCCGGCTCAAGATGATCCCGGGCCTGTTCAAGGAGCTACGGGCGGAGATCGGCTGATAATCCCTCTCTCGTTGGGAGAGGGAGAGTTGGCAATCCTCGCCCTTGGGCCTATCGTCGCCGCCGTAATCCGAAGGAGGCTCGATGCGGTTCCTGAAAGTGCTGTTCTGGCTGTTGCTGGGCGGCCTCGTCGCGGGCTTCGTGATCTATAATGGCGACGAGCGGGTGAGCATCCATCTCTGGAGCGGCCTGATCGCCGATTTCAGTCTGCCGCTCCTGCTGATCCTCGTCTTCCTGCTCGGCCTGCTTCCCGCCCTGCTCGCCTATCACGCCAATCGCTGGCGGATGCGCCAGCGCGTCGCCGGGCTCGAGCGGGCGCTTGGCGATCTGCGCGCCGTCAATCCCGCCGCCGAGCCGGAGACCGTCCCCGCCCCGCCGCTGATCGAGGTCACGCCATGAGCCCGATCTACGTCGCCATCGATACGCCGGACCTCGACCGCGCCAGGGGAATCGCCGAGCGCGTCCACCACCATGTCGGCGGGATCAAGCTCGGGCTCGAATTCTTCATGGCGAACGGCCGCGCCGGCGTGCGCGAGATGGCCGATATCGGCCTGCCGATCTTCCTCGATCTGAAATTCCACGACATCCCCAACACCGTCGGCAAGGCGATCCAGGCGTTGCGGCCATTGGAGCCCGCGATCCTCACCGTCCACGCCGCGGGCGGACGCGCGATGCTCGAGGACGCCAAGGCCGCCGCGCCTTCGGGCACCAAAGTGGTGGCGGTGACGATGCTCACCAGCCTCGACGACAACGATCTCGTCTCGATTGGCCTCTCGCCCGATCCGCACGAGCAGGTCATGCGCCTCGCCGAGCTCGCCAGATCGGCGGGAGTCGACGGCATCGTCTGCTCGGGCGAGGAAGTCGCTGCGGCGAAGTCGATCTGGCACGACGGCTTCTTCGTCGTCCCTGGCGTGCGCCCCTCGAACGGGGCGGTCGGCGATCAGAAGCGTGTCGTCACGCCGCGCGCCGCGCTCGACGCCGGTGCCTCGATCCTCGTGGTCGGCCGTCCGATCACGCTCGCGCAGGACCCCGACATGGCGGCGCGCGAGATCGAGGCGACGCTCTAGTCGATCAGCTAACCAATTCAGTACATTGCAAGCGCCGCTCCGGCGCGGCATGGAGGCGCGATGCCCGTCACGATCCGCGCCGCCACGCGCGAAGACCTTCCCCGCATCCACCCGGTGATCGAGCGCGCTTATCGCGGCGAATCGGCGCGGCAGGGCTGGACGCACGAAGCCGACCTGATCGAGGGCGTGCGCACCGATCTCGATACGCTCGCCGCAATCGTCGACGATCCCGCGCAGAAGCTGCTGATCGCCGAGCAGGATGGCGACGCGCTGGGCTGCGTCCAGGTGAGCGATCGCGGCAAGGGGCTCGCCTATCTCGGCCTGCTCTGCGTCGAGCCGACGATCCAGGCCGGCGGCATCGGCAAGAAGCTGATGGAAGCAGCCGAGCGCGTCGCGCGCGACGTGTTCGAGGCCAGGCGCATCGAAATGACCGTGATCGATTCGCGCGCCAGGCTGATCGCCTGGTACAAGCGCCACGGCTATTCCTCCTCGGGCGAGACGCGGCCCTTCCCGATCGCGCTCGATCCGCCGCTGACGATGACGGTGCTGGTCAAGCCCTTCGTCTGAGGCCAAAGGGCGATACATGCCCGTGACTGCGAAGATCTGCGGCCTTTCGACGCCCGACACGGTGGACGCCGCGATTCGCCTTGGCGCGAGCCATATGGGGCTGGTCTTTTTCCCGCCGAGCCCGCGCAATGTGAGCTTCGATCAGGCGCGCGGGCTGATTGCGCGCGTGCCGGGCCATGTCGGCAAGGTCGGCGTATTCGTCGATCCCGACGATGCTCTGATCGAACAGGCGCTCACGGTCGGGATCGACACCGTCCAGCTCCACCGTACCACGCCCGAACGTGCTGCCGCGATCCGCACGCAAGCGCCGGTCTGGGCCGCCGTGGCGGTCAAGACACGCGCCGATCTCGATCAGGCGCACCGCTTTCAGGGCGCGGCCGATCGCATCCTCTATGACGCCAAAACGCCGGACGACGCCGCGCTTCCCGGCGGCATGGGGCTGCGCTTCGACTGGACGCTGCTGCAGGGCTTCGATCATCCGCTTCCCTGGGCGCTGTCGGGCGGGCTCGACGCCGCCAATGCCCGCGAGGCGATCGGCGCGACGGGCGCGCGGCTGGTGGATGTCTCCTCGGGCGTCGAGCGCGCGCCGGGAGTCAAGGATGTGGACAAGATCGCCAGCTTCCTTAAGGCAGTCGGCTCGCTATGACCGTGCCCAATTCCCTCCGCAATCTGCCTGACGAGCGCGGGCATTTCGGCCAGTTCGGCGGCCGCTTCGTCGCCGAGACGCTGATGCCGCTGATCCTCGATCTCGAGCGCGAATATCGCGCCGCAAAGGCCGACCCGGCGTTTCAGGCCGAGTTCGACGATCTGATGGAGCATTATGTCGGCCGACCGTCGCCGCTCTATTTCGCCGAGCGCCTCACGGCGCACTACGGCGGCGCGAAGATCTACTTCAAGCGCGAGGAACTGAATCACACCGGCGCGCACAAGATCAACAACTGCATCGGCCAGATCCTCCTCGCCCGCCGCATGGGCAAGACGAAGATCATCGCCGAGACGGGCGCCGGCCAGCACGGCGTCGCCACCGCGACGGTCGCGGCGCGCTTCGGGCTGCCCTGCACGATCTTCATGGGCGCGACGGACGTCGAGCGGCAGAAGCCCAACGTCTTCCGGATGAAGCTGCTCGGCGCCGAGGTGATGCCGGTGACGAGCGGCGCGGAGACGCTCAAGGATGCGATGAACGAGGCGCTGCGCCACTGGGTCGCGAACGTCCACGACACCTTCTACATCATCGGCACCGCGGCTGGCCCGCACCCCTATCCCGAGCTGGTTCGCGACTTTCAGAGCGTGATCGGAACCGAGACGCGCGCGCAGATCCGGAAGGCCGAGGGCCGGCTTCCCGACCTGCTGATCGCCGCGGTGGGCGGCGGATCGAACGCGATCGGGCTGTTCCACCCTTTCCTCGACGATGCGGACGTCGCGATGATCGGCGTCGAAGCGGCTGGCCACGGCATCGAGACCGGCCAGCACGCCGCGAGCCTCACCGGCGGCGCGCCGGGCATCCTTCACGGCAACCGCACCTATCTGCTCCAGGACGAAGATGGCCAGATCACCGAGGCGCATTCGATCTCGGCCGGGCTCGACTATCCGGGCATCGGCCCCGAGCATAGCTGGCTCCACGAGAGCGGGCGCGTGACCTATGTGCCGGTGACCGACCGGCAGGCGCTCGACGCGTTCCAGCTCTGCTGCAAGCTCGAAGGCATCATCCCGGCGCTGGAAAGCTCGCACGCGCTCGCAGCTTTGGAGACCAAGGCGCGGGAAATGCAGCCGGATCAGATTATCGTGGTCAACGTCTCGGGGCGTGGGGACAAGGACATCTTCACGGTGGCGGAGCATCTTGGGGTGGCGCTGTGAATCTCCCCTCCCGCTTGCGGGAGGGATCGGGGGAGGGCCTGTCCTCCTCGATCGCATTCCGACACGCCCTCCCCCAGCC
>JAEWCK010000405.1 GCA_023390675.1 Pseudomonadota bacterium | reverse complement strand
GGCCCGCACCGCGCCGACTTCATTGTCACGCATCTCGGCAAGCACCAGCCCGCGCATCTCTGCTCGACCGGCGAGCAGAAGGCGCTGCTGCTCGGGCTCGTCCTGGGCCATGCCGATCTCGTCGCCGAGCGGACCGGGCGCGCGCCGGTGCTCCTCCTCGACGAAGTCGCCGCGCATCTCGACCCCGCCCGCCGCGCCGCCTTGTTCGAGCGGCTGGCGGGCAAGGGGCAGGTGTGGATGACCGGCACCGAACCCGCATTGTTCGACGCCGTGCCCGGCGAAGCGACGCGCTACCGGGTGGCGGACGGCGCGATCACGGCGGCGTGACCCGGCTGGCATGGGTGTAGACCACCTGCCATTTGCCGCCGCGCTTCGCCCAGATGTCCGAGAAGCGCAGCCGCACCGAATAAGGCTTGCCGTCCGACATGCCCGACAGCGTCGCGACGCCGCCGAGCACCGCGCCGTCGTCCCAGACAAGGACCACCTGATCGTCGATCGTGAACGGCTCCATTGTGAAGCCGGGCGTGGTATAGTCGCGGACGAAGTCGGCCTTGCTCTCGCGCTGGTCGCGGCTGTTGATCAGCAGATAGTCGTCGGCGAGCAGACGCTCGAGCAGCGCGCGATCCCCCTTCACTTGCGCAAGGTCGAATCCCACCGCAGCTTCGGCGAGGTCCTTGGGCAGCGTCGGATAGCTCGGCATGGTCTGCGCGGCGGCCGGAAACGCGGCGAGGGCCAGCGCGCCCGGAGCGATGATCTTGAGAAACATGACCTCTCCTGGCCTTCGAGCGGCGAGGCTCGCCAAAACCGGCGCGGGCGTCAACGCGCCTCGGCTTTCGCCGCCGCCGCGAGCGCGCGCAGCGCCCAGCGCCGCACCTCGCGCGCCGCGTCGTCGGGGATCGCGAGCACATCCTTGGCGACCACCATCGATTCGGTGCCGACGATCATCGCCGCCGCGCGGGCAAGCCGCTCCGCCGCGTCACGCGACAATGCCGCGTCCGAATCGCCGATCGCCGCCTCGATCATCGGCATGCGCCGGTTCTGGCGCACTGGCAGCTCGTCCTCGCCGCGCAATCGCCGCTGGAGCGCATGCACCAGCATCGTCCGGAGCGGCGTCTCGTGCGTACGGATCATCGAGTCGAAGGCGTCGTCGACGAATTCGAGCCGTCCGGCCAGATCGGCGGGCGCGCCTTCCCCCATCAGCAGCTGCGGCGCGGGCGCGGCCATGTCGAGCGCGGCTTCGACGAGCAAGGCGTCCAGCCCGGGGAAATAGCGATACGCCGTCGCGCGGCTGACCATCGCCTCCTCGGCTATCGCCTCGAAGCTCGGGCTGCCGCCATCCCGCATCAGCTTCGCCGCGGCGCGGAGCAGATCCTTGCGCGTCCGCGATTTCTGCAGTTCGCGCGCCATCAGGCGAGCTGCGCCTGGATCGCGGCGAGATCGACCCAGACATTTTCGCGCGCGATGTCGCCGCCAGCATCGAACTCGACGACATGGAGCAGGCGGAACTCGAGGCGACGGTCCTTGCCCTCGATCCCGAACGGCCGGCCCGGCGCGCGCCCGCACCAGATCGAATCGTCGACGAGGAAATCCTCGCCATAGAGCCGCCGCATGCACCGCACTTCGCCATCGGCGAGATCGGCGAACAGCGCCTCGTAAAATGGCCGAGCGCCCTCGGGCCCGCGGCTCGGGCCGAATGGCCAGCCGACGATGTCGTGCTCGACGTCATGGGCGAGCGTCGCGAGCACCCCCGCGACATCGTCGGCCGCCTCATAGGCGAAATGCTCGTCCATCTTCCTGTCCATCATCGCGCGCGTGAGCGCCATGGTCCTTCTCCCTGTCCTTTCGATATTCGCTATCTAATGAGATTTATGTCTCATGAATATAGTCGAATCTCATCAACTGCCATGCGCGCACGGCATGGCCGGGCGCAGAAACCCGCGCCCGGTCACCGGTAGCGGCCGTCAGCCGTGGCTCAGGAAACCATATCCATCTTGCTGTCGGGCGACGCGATCGTCGTCGAGGACCAGCCGCCGAACTCGTCCTTCCAGAACAGGAAGCGGCTGACGATCTCCCAGGTGCTGGTGTTGAAATGCCGGGTGACCGACACGCGCACCGGATAGACGGTGATCCCCGCCGGGATGTTCGCATCGATCGATTCGGTCGGCGACACGGTCCGCGCCGCGGCATGCTCGATCGCGTGATAGTCATAGGATTGCCGGTCGGACGACCCGATCTGCGCCCAAGGCTTTTCGAGCGCGGCCTTGACCATCGCGTCGTCGGGTCCGCCGCTCGCCTCGGCGGTCGATCCCGCCGCCCCGGCCTTTCCGCCGCCGCACCCCGCCAGCGCGATCGACACCGCGATCGCCGCTGCAATTGCTCTCCGCTTCGCCATGCGCATCCCTCCCCCGCGCCTGTTCGTCCGCCGAGACTGCATCCGGGGGGCGGCCGGCGTCAAATCCGCCCCGAAAGCTGTGCATTACCCTTGGCGAAAGGCCCATTTCGCTTTCGTTTGCGGCGCACAATTCCTATATGCTTGGTATGGCAAGCACCGACGACACCACTCCCGAAAATACCCCCAACGCGAACGCCTATGGCGCGGAATCGATCAAGGTGCTCAAGGGCCTCGACGCGGTCCGCAAGCGCCCGGGCATGTATATCGGCGATACCGACGACGGATCGGGCCTCCACCATATGGTGTTCGAGGTCTCGGACAATGCGATCGACGAGGCGCTTGCCGGGCACTGCGACCGGATCGTCATCCAGCTGAATGCCGACGGATCGGTCTCGGTCGAGGACAATGGCCGGGGCATTCCGACGGGCATCCATCCCGAGGAGGGCGTCTCGGCGGCCGAGGTCATCATGACCCAGCTTCATGCCGGCGGGAAGTTCGAGAACACGTCCGACGACAACGCGTACAAGGTCTCGGGCGGGCTCCACGGCGTCGGCGTCTCGGTGGTTAACGCGCTTTCGGAGTGGCTCGATCTCAACATCTGGCGCGACGGCGAGGAGCATTACATGCGCTTCGCGCACGGCGACGCCGTCGCGCCGCTCAAGGTCATCGGCCCGGCAGGCGACAAGAAGGGCACGCGCGTGACCTTCCTCGCCTCGCCCACGACCTTCAAGATCACCGAATATGATTTCGAGAAGCTCGAGCACCGCTACCGCGAGCTCGCCTTCCTCAATTCGGGCGTGCGCCTGCTCCTGCGCGACGCGCGGCACGAGGAAGTCAAGGAAGTCGAACTCTTCTATGAGGGCGGCATTGCCGCCTTCGTGAAGTGGCTGGATCGCAACAAGCAGCCCTTGATGCCCGATCCCGTCGCGATCGCCGGCACGCGCGACGACGTCACCATCGACGTCGCGCTCGAGTGGAACGACTCCTATTACGAGAACGTCCTCTGCTTCACCAACAACATCCCCCAGCGCGACGGCGGCACGCACCTCGCGGCCTTCCGCGCCGCGCTCACCCGCACGATCAACAACTACGCGGATAAATCGGGCGCGCTGAAGAAAGAGAAGGTGACGCTCACCGGCGACGACATGCGTGAAGGCCTCACCGCGATCGTCTCGGTCAAGCTCCCCGACCCCAAGTTCAGCTCGCAGACCAAGGACAAGCTGGTCAGCAGCGAAGTCCGCCAGCCGCTCGAAAGCCTGATGGCCGACAAGCTCGCCGAATGGCTCGAGGAGAACCCCGCGCACGCCCGGATGATCATCCAGAAGGTGATCGACGCCGCCGCCGCGCGCGAGGCCGCCAAGAAGGCGCGCGAGCTGACCCGCCGCAAGGGCGTGATGGACATCGCCAGCCTGCCCGGCAAGCTCGCCGACTGCCAGGAACGCGATCCCGCCAAGTCCGAGCTGTTCCTCGTCGAGGGTGACTCCGCGGGCGGATCGGCCAAGCAGGGCCGCGACCGCCACTTCCAGGCGATCCTCCCCTTGCGCGGCAAGATCCTCAACGTCGAGCGCGCCCGCTTCGACCGGATGCTGTCGAGCCGCGAGATCGGCACGCTCATCCAGGCGATGGGCACCGGCATCGGACGCGACGACTTCAACCTTGAGAAACTCCGCTACCACAAGATCGTCATCATGACCGACGCCGACGTCGACGGCGCGCACATCCGCACGCTGCTGCTGACCTTCTTCTACCGGCAGATGCCCGAGATCATCCAGGCCGGGCATCTCTACATCGCCCAGCCGCCGCTCTACAAAGCGACCAAGGGCCGCTCGGAGGTCTATCTCAAGGACGATGCCGCGCTCGACCAGTATCTGGTCGATGCCGGGATCGGCGGAACCGTGCTCGACGCGGCCGGGGGCCAGCGCTCGGGCGAGGATCTGCGCGAGCTGGTGGAGCATGCCCGGCGCATGCGCACCCTGATGCGCTACGTCCCACGCCGCTACGATCCGGTGATCATCGAGGCGCTCGCTTTGGGCGGCGCCTTCGATCCCACCGCGAGCCGCGAGGCGCATGCCGCCAGCCTCAACGCCGTCGTCGCGAGGCTCGACGCCGCCGATTCGGAGGCGCGCTGGTCGGCGCGCGTCACCGGCGATGGCAGCTATCATTTCGAGCGACTCTGGCGCGGCGTGACCGACCACCACATCGTCGAGGCGAGCTTCCTTGTCTCGGCCGAGGCGCGCAAGCTTCACGCGCTCGCCGCCGAGCAGGCCCCTGCCTATCTTACGCCGTCCAAGCTGACTTCGTCCAAGGCGATCGCCGCGACCGAGGCCGAGGCCGTCCAGGCGCTCGATGAGGAAGGCGAGGAGCCGGTGACCGTCGCCAAGGGCGAGACCCTGGTCTCGCGCCCCGCGCAATTGCTCGAGGCGATCCTCGCGCACGGCCGCAAGGGCCTGTCGATCCAGCGCTACAAAGGCTTGGGCGAGATGAACGCCGAGCAGCTCTGGGAGACCACGCTCGACCCGACCAACCGCTCGATGCTCGTCGTGCAGGTCGATCAGGCCGACGTCGCCGACGCAATCTTCACCCAGCTGATGGGCGACGTCGTCGAACCGCGCCGCGAGTTCATCCAGGAGAACGCGCTGAGCGTGGCGAATCTGGACGTGTGATTCCGCTTTTCCCTCTCCCCTCCGGGGAGAGGGAAGGGGCCCGCGCCGAAGGCG
>JAEWCK010000380.1 GCA_023390675.1 Pseudomonadota bacterium | reverse complement strand
TCGCTGGCCGCCGTGCTCGTCACGACAAAGGGTGACCCCCTCACCCCTTCTCGCTAGCTCGCTTCGCTCACAAGCTCGAAGGCCCTCTCCCACAAGGGGAGAGGGATTGCCCCCTCCTCCCATGCGTGTTAGTAAACTAACACACATGGAGTCATCATGCGCCACATTCTCCTCGCCCTCACCGCATTCACCCTCGCCGTCCCCGCCACGGCGCAGGACGCTGCGCGCATGGACACGGTGATCCGCGCAGACGCCGACAAGGGCGAGTTCATGGGCGCGGTGCTCGTCGCGCAGGACGGCAAGGTTCTGTTCGACAAGGGCTATGGCGCGGCCAATCTTGAATGGAAAATTCCCAACGACGGCGACACGAAATTCCGCCTCGGCTCGGTCACCAAGCAGTTCACCGCCGCGGCGATCCTGCTCCTCCGGGAGCGCGGCAAGCTCAAGCTCGAAGATCCGGTGAAGACCTGGCTGCCCGATGCGCCCGCCGCCTGGGACAGGATCACGATCTTCAATTTGCTCACTCACACCTCGGGCATCCCCAATTTCACCGCGCTGCCCGACTATGACCAGTTCAAGCCTCTCCCGGCCACGCCCGCCGCGCTGATCGCGCGCGTCCGCGACAAGCCGCTCGACTTCGCGGCGGGCGAGGGCTGGAAATATTCGAATTCGGGCTATGTCGTGCTCACCGCAATCCTCGAAAAGGCGAGCGGCCAATCCTATGCGGCGTTCGTCGCCGACAACATCTTCAAGCCGCTGGGCATGGCGGACAGCGGCTACGATACGCGCGCCATCGTCCCGCACCGCGCCTCGGGCTATCAGCCCGGCCCGTCGGGGATCGTCAACGCCGACCCGATCGACATGACGGTGCCGCAGGGCGCGGGCGGGCTCTATTCGACCACGCACGACTTGCTCAAATGGCAGCAGGGCCTGTTCGGCGGCCGGCTGCTCAAGCCCGAATCGCTCAAGGCGATGCTCACGCCCTTCCGCGAGAATTACGGGCTCGGAGTCGGCATCTTCACTGCGGACGGGCAGACCGCGATCACGCACAGCGGCGGGATCGACGGCTTCAATTCCTGGGCCGGCTACGATCCCGATCGCAAGCTCAGCGTCATCGTCCTCGCCAATCTCGCGGGCGGCGAGGCGACCAGGCTCGGGCGCGCGATGCTCACCTTGGGGCGCGGCGGCACGATCGTGCTGCCCGGCGAGCGTGCGGCGATCGCGCTTCCCGCCGCCACGCTCGCCGAATATGCCGGCACCTATGAAGTCACCCCGGCGTTCGGCTTCACGATCAAGGCAGGCGACGGCAAGCTGATCGCGCAGGCGACCAGCCAGCCGCCGCTCGATCTCTTCGCCGAGAGTCCCGATCACTTCTTCTTCAAGGCCGTCGACGCGCAGATCGAGTTCACGCGCGACGCCGCCGGCAAGGTCACCGGCGCGGTGATGCGCCAGAACGGCCGCAGCCAGCCCGCGACGAAGAAATAGGCCCCCCGCTTGCCGCCGCGCGGGCGGCGTGTCACCGTCCACCCGCGGGAGGGACGGGGATGACGACGCAGCGCGTGGACTGGCTCACCATCGTCGGCCTCGGCATGCTGATGATGCCGCTGATGACGATGTGGCACGAGATCGGCGGGCACGCCGTCTTCTGCGTCGCGCAGGGCGGGCGCGCGAGCGAGATCGGCGCCTTCTACGTCCAGTGCGACGGCCTGAGCGGAATCGCCGACATCCTCGTCGCCTGCGCGGGCGTGCTGGTGAACGCGATCCTCTGCATCCTCGCCTGGGCGCTGTGGCGCCGCGCCAGGGGTGACCTTCCCCGCCTCGTCCTGTGGCTGCTCTGGGTGAGCCAGGGCTTCGTCGCCGCGGGTTATTTCTGCTTCTCCGGGGTGAGCGGCGTCGGCGATCTCGGCACCGCCGCCGGCGGCAGCCTCGCGAACATGCCTTTCCCGCTCGCCTGGCGCATCGGCGAGACGGCGTTCGGCATCCTCGCTTATATCCTCCTCGTCCGCGCCGCGATCCGCGGGCTGACGGCGATGCTCGGCACCGGCCCGGCGACGCGCACCGCGCGGCTGCGCATCGGCTACGGCTTCTACGCCACCGCGGGCGCGAGCGCGGTGCTGGTCGGGCTGCTCAACCCGGTCGGCATCTTCATCACGATCATGTCCGCGGCGGCATCGAGCTTCGGCGGGCTCGCCGGGTTCAATTCGATCGCCAATGCCGTGCCCAGGGGCGACGCCCCGCGCGACTTCGTCATCGAGCGCAGCTGGATCCTGTTCGTCCTCGGCGCAATCGTTCTCGCGGGGTTCGCCGTCGTGCTCGGCCCGACGCTCCGGCCCTAGTCCGCCGCCAGCATCGCCGCCCAGCGCGCCCGCATCTCGGGCGACCAAATCTCGGCCGGGTTGTAGAACCCCTCGAACGCCCGCGCGCCTTCGGGCAGCAGCACCCAGTCCTGCTTCGTCGAGGTGTAGATGTGCACGTGCGGAGCGCACGCATTCGGCGCGGCCATCGTCCCCACGCGCACGAACGCCGCCTTGCGCCCCGCGCCCGGATAGTGGCTCCACAGCGCGACACGGCAGGTCGGGCAGCGCGCGATCTCCTGCCCCTTGCCGCTCGCCGAGGGCGTCATCACCAGCTCGGGTTCGCCCTCGACTTCGAGGTTCGATGCCTCGACCACGGCATTGAGCACGAACGCGCTCCCCGTCTCGCGCTGGCACCAGCTGCAATGGCAGCAATGCACGATCATCGGCGCAGCGCGCAGCCGGTACGAGACCCCGCCGCAGGTGCACCGCCCCTCCATCAGACCACCGCCCGCAGCCGCGGCCGCACCCGGACCAGCGCGAAGGTCAGCACCGCGCTCGCGATCGGCGCGAGCCACAGCGCCATCCATCCCCAGCGGAAATGCGCGCTCGCGCCCATGATCACGCCGGCGAGGAACGCCGCCCACAGCGCGAGGAACGGAAGCCAGCCCCAACGGTCGCTATCCCCCATCAGCGCGCCCGCGAGCTTCTGCCCCATCTTGACCAGCGACCCGGTCATATAGGTGATCCCGAAGCTTACCTCGCCCTGCCGGTTGGCGATTCCGTTCGCCGCGCCCATCGCGGCGGCGAGGAAGATCAGCACCACCGGACCCGGCTGGAGGCTCGCCATCGTCGCCGCCGCGACGAGCAAGGCCGTCACCACGATCATCACGCTCTCGCGGTCGCGCGTCGGCTTCATCCGCTCGACCACGCTCGCGACGATCACCCCGCTGACGAAGCTCATCACCAGAGCCGCCGCCACCGCCGCGTCGCCCGGGACGTCGCTCCCCAGCCCCACGCCCAGCCGCGTCGTGTTGCCGCTCATGAAGCTGGCGAAGAAGCCGCCGAGGCTGGTGAAGGCGAGCGCGTCGACAAAGCCCGCGAGCGCGGCGAGGCAGAGCGCGATGACGAGAAGCGGAGACTCGGTGCGTTGCATGGGCCCGCTATGCCGCAGCCGGGGTTTGACGGGAAGCCGCCCGCGCCCGAAAAGCGCTGGCCATGGACCCCGTCGCCGCCGCCGAACGCATCAGCCCAATCCTCCCCTGGCTCGACCTGATCGGGATCGCCGTGTTCGCCGCCA
>JAEWCK010000365.1 GCA_023390675.1 Pseudomonadota bacterium | reverse complement strand
CCCTCGGGGCTGTCGTGGAACCACCAGCTCGGCCCCAGCTTGAGGCACGGATAATGGCCGGCGAGCGGTGCCAGCTCGCGCGCATAGACGGTCTCGTCGAGCGTGAAGAGGATGATCGACAACTCGGCCGAGGTGCCGAACCGGTCGAGCAGCGGCTTGAGCGCATGGACGTAATCCGTCCGCATCGGGATGTCCGCGCCCTTGTCGCGGCCGTGGCTCGAGAACAGCCCATTATTGTGGTTGCGGAAGGAGCCCGGATGGATCTGCATCACCATCCCGTCCTCTTGCGACATCGCCGCCATCTCGGTCAGCATCTGCGCGCGGAACAGCTCGGCATCCTGCGGCGTCCAGCTGTCCGACAGGATCGTGCGGAACAGCCGCTCGGCCTCGTCATAGGGCAGGTCCGCGGTGCGCGCGGTGGGGTGACCGTGATCGGTCGCGGTCGCCCCCGCCGCGCGGAAGTCCGCCCGGCGCTTGCGGTGCGCGGCGAGATAGCCGTCCCACGAATAAACGTCCTCGCCCGTCTTTTCCGCGAACACGCGCATCGCGCCCGCGAACTGCTCGTGCTCCACGTCGATGACGGCATCGGGACGGTAGGTGGTGACGACGCGACCGCCCCATCCCGAATTGTGGATCTGGTGGTGCGGCGAGAGATCGTCCTGCGGCCCCTCGGTGGTTGCGAGGAAATCGATGTTGAAGCGATCGAACAGCGCGCGGGGCCTGAACGCGTCGGTCGCCAGCTTGGCGTTGATCGTGTCGTAATAAAGATCGGCAGTGGCGGCATCGAGCGCCACGTCGATCCCGAACACTTCGCCGAATACATGGCCCAGCCACATGCTCGACGGCGTACCGCGGAACAGATGGAAATTTTCCGCGAAGGTCCGCCACGCCTTGCGCGGATCGGTGCCCGGCATCCCGGCCTTGCTCGGCACGCACAGATCGTCGAGCGCGATGCCCTGCGAATAGAGCATGCGGTAGAGATAATGGTCGGGCGAGAGCAGCAGCTCGGTCGCGTTCGACCAGTTGGCGTTGGTCGAGAACCAGGTCGGATCGGTATGGCCGTGCGGGCTGATGATCGGCAGTCCGGCCACTTCGGCATAGAGCGCGCGAGCGATGCTCCGCGTGCGGTCCTCTGCTGGCAAGAGCCGGTCAGGGTCTAGCTTCAGTGGCCGGGCCACGCTTTTCTCCTCAGTTGATTTCGGCGCGCTTCAGCGTCGGCGAAAGCAGATGGACGGACAGCAGCGCAAGGAAATATGCCGCGCCCGCGATCAGGAACAGCGGCTGATAGGTCCCGAGCCGCTGGAGCACGTCGCCCGCGTGGAGCGAGAAGAGCATGCCGCCCACCGCGCCGAGCGTTCCGCCGATGCCGATCACCGATCCCACGGCGAAGCGCGGGAAAGTGTCCGACGGCAGCGTGTAGAGGTTGGCCGAGAAGGCCTGGTGCGCCGCGGCGGCGACACCGATGATCACCACATTGACCCAGACATTGTCGATCGCGTTCGAGAAGCAAACCGGCAGCACGAAGAAGGCGCAGATCAGCATGGTGAGCTTGCGCGCCTTGTTGACGGTCATGCCACTCTTGAGGAAGCGCCCCGAGAGCCAGCCGCCAGCCACGCTGCCGACATCCGAGAGCAAGTAGATCGCGACCAGCGGCGGCCCAAAGCTCAGCAGATCGAGATCATAGCGCTGGCCGAGGAAGCTCGGCAGCCAGAAGAGATAGAACCACCAGATCGGATCGATGAAGAACTTGCCCAGCGCGAACGCCCAGGTTTCTTTCTTGGCGAGAACCTTGAACCACAGGTTGTTCGGCTTGACGGCGGGGTCGGCCGGATCCTGCTCGATGTAAGCGAGCTCCGCGGCGCCGACGCGCTTGTGCTCCCGCGGATCGCGATACATCGCGACCCAGGCGATCACCCAGACCACGCCGAAAATGCCGGTGAGGATGAACGCCATCCGCCAGCCGTAAGCGAGCGTGATCACCGGAACGAGCAGCGGGGTGATGATCGCGCCGACATTCGAGCCGGCGTTGAACACGCCGATCGCAAGCGCGCGCTCCTTTGCGGGGAACCAGTCGGCGACCGATTTCACGCCCGCCGGGAAGTTGCCCGATTCGCCGATGCCGAGCCCAAAGCGCGCCATTGCGAACTGCGTGACCGAGTGAACGCCGCCATGCGCGACGTGGGCGATCGTCCAGATCACGACTGCGACCGCGTAGCCGAAGCGCGCGCCGATAACGTCGACGAGCTTGCCGAAGCCCAGATAGCCGATCGCGTAGGCGCACTGGAACCAGAAGACGATCGCCGCATAGTCGGTTTCCGACCAGTTGAGCTCGTGCGCGATCGTCGGCTTGAGCACGCCGATCATCTGGCGGTCGATATAGTTGATCGCAGTCGCCGCGAAGAGCAGCCCGCAGATCACCCAGCGATAACGCCCTACGCGCCCCGCCGCTTCGGCGATGGTCGCCTCGCCCGTTGTCGCCATTTCCCTCTCCTCGTTTTGTCTTCGCGGCTCAACCGTTGTTCTGCGCGCCGATCGTGCAGGTGACGCTGTACGAGTCCGCGAACCGCGCTTCCACCCTAGCGCCGACGCGCACGGGATGCACACCCGTCACCGCGCCGGTCGAGATCCATTGGCCCTTGGCCAGCGGCAGGTGGCGCGAGGCGGCAAGCTCGAACAGGAAGCGGACCGCGCCGAACGGCCCATCCAGCATCGTCCGCGCGCTCGCCGCCCCGGCGATCTCGCCGTCAATCAGCAGCGCCACTGGCCAGTCGAGGAAATCGGTGTCGCGCGCCATCCGCCCCCCGACCACCAG
>JAEWCK010000326.1 GCA_023390675.1 Pseudomonadota bacterium | reverse complement strand
GAATCGAAGCGCCCCGCTATCCGGTCAGCGCGGCGGGATAAGCGGCGCGCTGAAGGGTGCGCTGTTGTTTGCGTTCGCCGTGATCTGATTGGTGCCGAACGACGCGATCTTCGCGCCGTTCAGCGCCGAGATCGGCGTCGAGGTGCTGGCGAAGATCGTCGAGTTGCCGATTTCGATGAACGCCAGGCTGCCGTCGCCGAGAAGCGCGGTCGAAGTATTGGCGATCAGCGAATCGGTGATGACCACGCTGACGCCGGTCGTGCCCGACGGGGTGAGCACCGAGACACCGCTGCCGACCGCGCCGGCGGCGCCGCCGCTGAACTCGCTGCCCGTGACCGCGACGTTGATGCCGCCGCCGGTGTTGCCCGTCGTATCGATGCGCAGATGGTTGTTGACGTTCTGCCGCAGCAGGACGCCGTTGAGCACGACATTGGCGCTGCCCGTGCCGGTCGGCTGGATCAGCACCCCGCCCCCGGTGGCGCCGTTGCCGTTGTTCGAGATCACGACGTTATTGAGGAACAGCTTCGAGGCGCCGCTCGGCTGGAACGAGATGCCGCGGCCGTTCACCGCGCGATTGCCGCGGATCACCATATTCTCGAGCATCAGCGATCCGCCCGCGAGGAAGCGGATGCCGTTGATCCCCGGACTGGCGTCCGACGAGGCGTTGATCTCGAACCCGCGCAGCGTGATCACGTCGTTCGCGCCGGCATTGACCACTACGCCATTCGTGCCCGCATTGAGGATGCTGGCGAAAGTGCCCGTGCAGTCGATCGTCATCGCCTTGGCGATCGTCACCGAGCCATAGCCCCCCGGATCGATGCAGTTGATCTCTCCGCCCGCCGCCGTCTTGGAGATCGCACCGGCGAAGGTCTTGCACGGCGCAGTGCGGCTGCACGGATTGGCGTCGTCGCCCACGCCCGAGACCCAGGTGCGCGAGGCTTGCGCTGCCGCCGGCGTCGCGCCCAGCGCGCAAGCCAAAAGAATACCGGCGCCTGCCAATGGCAGGCGAACACGTTTTAAAGTCATGATGCCCCTCCTCTTCGCTCGATTGCAGCTTATATCATCTCCGCGAAGTAATAAAAAGGGGCTAGATAATGTTACGTCCAAGTAAACTAATCGAGCTGCATCGCCTGCGGAACTTGGTGCACATGGTTCGAATCGGAGGATTTATCCCGTACGGAGAAAAGTTGCTTTGAGCGATATGGTCTCTCGCATGCTGCGGACGCCGGGTCGCACGGCTGGCGCGCGCCGTCCGATGCGGTAAGAAGCTCTGCGCGCATCGCGGGCTCAGTGCCTCGGGCGCCGGACAAAAGAGTCCGTCAGATGGGAAACGATATGGATGAGATGCGCCGGCGCGCGCTCCTGACCGCCGCGGGCGGCGGTCTGGCGGGCCTGTTCGGAACGGCGAGCGCCGCTCCCGCCTTGGCCGACGACGCTGTCGTGCGCGCGCAACAGGCCGCGGCGGGAGCCGGCGAGCCCGACGCGCGCCTTCCGATCAGCTGCAAGCTGCCGCCCTTCAACTGCAAGGGGGACAGCCGATATGACCTCGAGACGAGCGCCTTCGTCCCTGGCACCGACGACACTGCCGGGATGAAGGCGTTTTTCGATTACTGCATCCGGACCGGTGCGAGCGGCTACATTCCGGCGGGGCGCTACTGGATCGACTGGGGTGCGCTCGAATTCGACAACGGGCACACGGATGCGAGCTGGCCCGAGATCGCCACCGCGGGCTTCAACAACGTGTTCCTCATCGGCCGCGGCAACGCCGACAAGCCGATGCTCTCGATCGTCAACGGCGGCACCAACATCAGCGACGACCGCGTCTGGCAAGGCGGCTCGATCGGCGGCTTCACCGTCGTGCAGGCGCAGGGATCGGGGTTTCGCAACCGGCACGCGCTCCAGCTCGCCGGGGTGCAGCAGATCGAATTCGGCTATGTCGTCGGTCTGCGCAACGAAGGGCATGTGCTCCATTGCCCGCGCCGCACGGTCACGCTTCGCTCGGGCGGCGCCAATCCGGACCCCTTCCACGTCTATGCGTGCCGCTTCCAGGGCATTTTCGGGCTGTTCAACACCGGCTGGACGATCCGCAACGAGAACGGCCTCGGGCTCAACCAGTGCAATCTGGGCAATGTCCGCGCGGCGGGCAATGGCGGCGGCTTCTATGGCTGGGGCGGCGACAACCTGATCGAGACCTGGTCGAGCGGAAGCACGGCGGGATGGGCGCTGCACGACGGATCGGACGTGGAGACGCCGGGGTCGCCTTACGGCCTGCACATACTGACGATGATGGAGGTGGACGACACCCGGCACGGATTCTTCATCGGGCGCGCCAAGCATTGTCGCTTCCAGGCCCGCGTCATCCATCGCTACAATTTCCCGGAGCGGATCGGCGCCCGTGCCCGCCAGGAAGGCTATTGGCCGCTCGCGTTGCTGCAGTTCGGGCAGGGGGCCAATAGCGACGGCTACGACAACCACATCACCATCTACCAGCGGATCGACGGCCCCGACGGCGCCGCGCCGATGGCCAAGCGCATGGTCCACCCCGAAGTGCGCTTCGGCGGCACGCAGCAACCGCTCCGCGCGAGCACCATCCATCTCTTCATGCAGGACAATATCGGCTACGGCTTTTCCGACGCGGATTATTACGCCGAAATCCACCCGGCATTGCCCCCCGAATGCAGGATCACGCTCGGCGGCAAGACGATCTACGACCGGCTGTCGCGATCGCATCTGTCAGTCTCGTGCGCGCGCAATCTTGCTATTCCAAGCGAGGGCTATCCGACCGCGGCCGCGATCCTTCCCTTCGACAATGTGCGCTGGGATCGCGGCGGCGACGCAGTGCTCGATCCCGGCGCGCGCTGCCACGGCTTCCGCGCGAACCGCGACGGCGAGTGCCGCTTCGCGATCGGCGTGCGCATCCAGCTGCCCGCGGGCACGCGCATCCGGCTGGGAATCCTCGCGCGCGAAGGCGAGGCGATGCGCTTCACCGGCGCCGGGGCGGAGTTCTTCCAGGCGGCGGGGTCGCCGCAGTTCCACCTCTTCCAGGTGACGATGCGCGTGTCGCGGGGCACCGTCTATTTCCCCTGCGGCGACCAGGCGAGCGGCGCGACGGTGGAAGCGGTGGGACTCCAGCTCAACGAAGTCGAGCTGTATTGGCAGGCCGAGATGATCGAGGGCTCGCCCTAATCGAGCACCGCCTCGACGAGCTGGCGGAAGGCTTGGGCGCGATGGCTCATCGCGTGCTTGGCCTCGGGGTCCATCTCACCGAAGGTCCGGTCGTGGCCGTGCGGCACGAAGACGGGATCGTAGCCGAAGCCATTGCTTCCGCGCGGTGGCCAGACGAGCGTGCCGTCCACCCGGCCCTCGAACCATTCGATATGCCCGTCGGGCCAGGCGAGCGCGAGCGCGCAGACGAAATGCGCGTCGCGCGGGGTTTCCGGCGGCAGGCGCGAGAGATTGTCCTCGACGCGCTGCATCGCCACCGCGAAGTCGCGCGTCTCGCCCGCCCAGCGCGCCGAGAAGATGCCGGGCTCGTTGCCCAGCGCCTCGACGCACAGCCCGCTATCGTCGGCGAGCGCGGGCAGGCCGGACAGGTCGGCGGCCTGCAACGCCTTCAGCTCGGCATTGGCGACGAAGGTGGTTCCGGTCTCGTCGGGCTCGGGCAAGTCGAGATCGGCGGCCGAGATCGGCTCGATGCCGTAGGGGCCGAGCAAAGCCTCGATCTCGCGCACCTTGCCGGCATTGTGGCTGGCGATCACCAGCTTGCCGGGCGCGAGCTTGCGGATCGCCTGCGGTGCGCCGCCGCCAATGCCTTCATTGGGGTCGAGGTCTCTCATCCGAGTGCCTTCAACTGCGCGGCGAAGATCTGGTTGCATCCGATCCGCGCGAGGCGGAGGAGGCGGAGCAGCCCTTCCTCGTCATAGCAGGCGCCCTCGGCAGTCGCCTGCGCCTCGGCGATCTTGCCGTCGGAGAGCAGGACGAAATTGGCGTCGGCATCGGCGGCCGAATCCTCGTCATAGTCGAGGTCGAGCACGGGATTGCCCTGATAGATGCCGCACGAGACCGCGGCGACCTGATGCTCGATCGGGTCCTCGGCGATCAGGCCCTGCTCCATCAGCTTCGAGACCGCGATGCGCAGCGCCACCCAGGCGCCCGAAATCGCCGCGGTGCGCGTGCCGCCATCGGCCTGGATCACGTCGCAATCGAGCGTGATCTGGCGCTCGCCGAGCTTCTTGAGATCAGTGACGGCGCGGAGCGACCGGCCGATCAGCCGCTGGATCTCCTGCGTGCGGCCCGATTGCTTGCCCTTGGCCGCCTCGCGCTGGCCGCGCGTGTGCGTGGCGCGGGGGAGCATGCCGTATTCGGCGGTGACCCAGCCTTCGCCCTTGCCGCGCAGCCAGGGCGGCAGCCGCTCTTCGACGCTGGCGGTGACGAGCACGCGCGTGTCGCCGAAGCCGATCAGCACCGAACCCTCGGCATGGCGCGTGAAATGCGGTTCTATCGTGATGACTCGCATCTCGTCGGGGGCGCGGCCGGAAGGGCGCATCTTTCAGTCTCCAGACAGGTTGAGAGGGGCACGTAGACGTAACGACGGGAACGCGCCAGTGTCGGCGCGCGATCCTTGTGGGAGGTAGTGATGCGTGGAGCCATGCTGATGATCGGTGCGCTGGTGCTGGCGGGATGCACCCACCGCGAGGACGTGGCGCCCGCGGGTCCGGTCGAGACGGTGCCGATCGAAGGCGATTCGATAAGCTACGAGACCGGGCCGTGCTTCGGCGTGTGCCCGGTCTATGCCGTGACGGTGCGGCCCGACGGGACGGGGACGTTCGAAGGCAAGCGTTTCACTGCCGTCACCGGCACGCGCGAATTCAAGCTGAGCCGCGCGCAATATGACGCCTTCGCGGCGCGTCTCGCGCCCTACCGGCCGGCGAGCGGTGACGTGCGCTTTGCGCCGGGCGAGCCCGGTTGCAAGCAGGCCGCGACCGATCTGCCGAGCGTCGACATCCGCTGGACGCGCGCGATCGGGGATTCGCAGGGGCTCTATTTCTACTTCGGCTGCGACATGGACAAGAACCAGGACATGGCCGAGGCGCTGGGCAATGCCGCGGATACGCTGCCGATCGGCGAGATGATCGGCGAGCGGCCGTGATCCAAAGCCGTCACCCCGGCGAAAGCCGGGGTCCAGGGTCACGAAGCGATGTCCCGTGCGGCTCTGGATCCCGGCTTTCGCCGGGATGACGGTTGAGAGCGTGGCAAGCCGCGCTAAATACCGTCCATGACCACCCCGCCCATCCACGAGCTGACCGACCGCGCGCGCGACGTGTTCCGGATCGTGGTGGATTCGTATCTGGAGACCGGCGCGCCGGTGGGGTCGCGGACGATCTCGAAGATTTCCGCGCTCAACCTCTCGCCTGCCTCGATCCGCAACGTGATGCAGGACCTCGAGGAGCTGGGCTTGCTTGCCGCGCCGCACACCAGCGCGGGGCGGATGCCCACCGAGACGGGGCTCAGGCTGTTCGTCGACGGGATGATGCAGGCGAGCGAGCCCTCGGCCGAGGAGCGTGCGGCGATCGAGGCGCGCGCCGGGCAGGCGGGGCCGGTCGAGGACGCGCTGGCGAGCACCACCGCGGCGCTTTCGGGGCTGTCGGCGTGCGCGGGGCTGGTGCTGGTGCCCAAGGCCGAGCCGGTGCTTCGGCAGTTCGGCTTCGTGCCCTTGAGTCACGACCGCGCGCTCGCGGTGCTCGTCGCCGAGGACGGGTCGGTCGAGAATCGCGTGGTCGATCTGCCCGGCGGGATGGATCCCGCCTCGCTGCAACAGGCGGCCAATTTCCTCACCGCCACCTTGGGCGGGCTGACGTTGAGCGAGGCGCGGGCGCGCGTCGATCGCGAGCTGCGCGCGCAGCGTGCCGCGCTCGATCGCGCCGCTGCCCAGCTGGTCGAGCGCGGGCTCGCGGTGTGGAGCGAGGACGGGCGCCGCCCGGTGCTGATCGTGCGCGGGCAGGCGCGGCTGATCGACGCGGCGGCGACCGAGGACCTCGACCGCGTCCGCCAGTTGCTCGACGAACTGGAGGGCAAGGAGGAGATCGCTCGGCTGCTCGACAGCGCGCGCGAAGGCGAGGCGACGCGAATCTTCATCGGATCGGAAAACAAGCTCTTTGCGTTGTCGGGGTCGTCGGTGATCGCCAAGCCGGTGCGCGCATTGGACGGGCGCGTGGTCGGCGTGGTGGGCGTGATCGGACCCACGCGGTTGAACTATGCGCGCGTCGTGCCCATGGTGGATTTCACGGCGGCCACTTTGGCCCGATTGCTGGCCTGAAACAGGGAATTATGACGAAAGAACAGACGAACGTGGAAGACGTGAAGGACGATGCGCAGGCACAGGACCTGCGCGAGGAAACCGCGGACGCCGCACCCGAACTCGCCGAGCACGACCGGCTGGGCGAGCTGGAGGCGCAGCTCGCCGAGGCGCGCTCCGCGGTGATGTACGCCCAGGCCGAGACGCAGAATGTCCGGCGCCGCGCCGAGAAGGAGGCGCAGGACGCGCGCACCTATGCCGCGACCGGCTTCGCGCGCGACGTGCTGTCGGTCGCCGACAATCTGAGCCGCGCGCTCGCGGCGATCCCCGACGAGCTGAAGGGCGACGAGAAATTGAAGGGGCTGGTCACCGGGCTGGAGGCGACCGGCCGCGAGCTCGATTCCGTGTTCGCGCGCCACGGTATCTCGAAGATCGTCGCGCTGGGCGAGACGCTCGATCCCAATCGTCACCAGGCGATGATGGAAGTCCCCTCGGCCGACGCCGAGCCGGGGACGATCGTGCAGGAGATCCAGTCGGGCTACATGATCCGCGACCGGCTGCTCCGCCCGGCGCTGGTGGGTGTCGCGAAGAAGCCCGATTGAGCGCCGGCGCCAGGGCCCGCGCCTGCATGACGAACTTTTCATTTGAAACCCGCGGGCGGCGCGCCCAAGTCGCCTGCGGACGCGCAGCCGTGCGTCCGCACCGCCCCAACTCCGAGAATGGGGTCATGTCCAGCAACGATCAAAGTCGATCGACCGCGCCGTTCGAGGCCGCCCGCTGAGCTGACCCCGCGTCACCTCACGCCCGGCCCCGGACGGCCGGTCGCCAGTGAGGTGCATAATGAACGCAGCAATCCGCTTCCTCGCCGATCTGCGCCGCTTGGGCGTCGGGCGCGATCCGCACAGCCTGTTCGACCAGCGGCTGACCTTCGGGCAGAAGCTCGCTGACCGCGTCGCCGCGATAGGCGGCTCTTGGGGTTTCATCATTGGCTTCGGGCTGTTCCTCGGTGCATGGGCGGTGCTCAACACCGCCCTGCTCGGCGCGCGGGCCTTCGATCCGTTCCCTTTCATCTTCCTCAACCTGATGCTGTCGATGCTCGCCGCGTTGCAGGCGCCGATCATCATGATGAGCCAGAACCGCCAGGCGGCGAAGGACCGGTTCGAGGCGCGGCTCGATTACGAGACCAATTTGCGCGCCGAGGCGCAGATCGAAAGCCTGCACGAGAAGATCGACGCGCTGAGCGCGGAGATCGCGCGGCTGTCGCGCGTGGGCTGAACGAGCCGAGATACGGGTGGCGCGTCCTCGGCGCGTCCCCTATCTCCACATGCATGTCCGGCCGCTTCGACCATGTCCCGCATCGCCGCGCGCTGATCGATCGGCGCGCGGTGGCGGAGCGGCTGGCGGAGCTCAAGGCGAAGGACAAGGCGAAGCTGCGCCATGCGGCGACCGCGGAGCTGAAGGCCGCGCTCGACGCGGGCCGGGCCGAGATCGCGCGCCGCCTCGCCGAGCATCCCTCGCGCGGGCACGAGGTCGCGGCGGCGGGCGCGTTTCTGATCGACCAGCTGCTGCGGCTGCTCTGGGACTTCACCGCCGAACGGCTCCATCCCAATCCCAACCCTTCGACCGCCGAGCGGATGACGCTGATCGCAGTGGGCGGATACGGGCGCGGCGAGATGGCGCCCTATTCGGACATCGATATCGGCTTCCTCACGCCGTGGAAGGTCACCGGCTGGTGCGAGCAGGTGATCGAATCGATGCTCTATTCCTTGTGGGACATGCAGCTGAAGGTCGGGCATTCGTCGCGCTCGCTCGACGAGATGGTGCGCCAGGCCAAGGCCGATGTGACGGTGTGCACTGCGCTGCTCGAGGCGCGCTATGTCTGGGGCGACATTGCGCTCTATGACGAGGCGGCCGCGCGCTTCAAGGCCGAGGTCCAGTCCGATGCCGCGCGGACCTTCATCG
Organism: Pseudomonadota bacterium; assembly: GCA_023390675.1. Taxonomy (GTDB): domain Bacteria; phylum Pseudomonadota; class Alphaproteobacteria; order Sphingomonadales; family Sphingomonadaceae; genus Sphingomonas. Next base: position 463 of record JAEWCK010000326.1, on the reverse strand, counting down.
CCGCCAAGCTGGAGGAGCGCGAGGCGCGGCACAAAAGGATGGGCGACAGCCGCTACGTCGTCGAGCCCAACGTCAAGGAAGGCAAAGGCGGGCTTCGCGACCTCCACACGCTCTTCTGGATCGGCAAGTTCGCCTATAATGTCCGCGAGCCGGCCGAACTGGTCGAGACCGGGCTGCTCACCAAGTTGGAATTCCGCCAGTTCCGCCGCGCCGAGAATTTCCTGTGGGCGGTGCGCTGCCACCTCCATCTGATCACCAACCGCGCCGAGGACCGGCTGACCTTCGACGTCCAGCGCGAGCTTGCCGAGCGGATGCGCTATGCCGACCGGCCGGGCATGTCGAAGGTCGAGCGCTTCATGCGCTTCTATTTCCTCCAGGCGAAGGTCGTGGGGGATCTGACCGGGCTGTTCCTCGCCCATCTCGACGAGAAGTTCGCGGCGGGCCGCCGCCCGTTGGGGGTGCC
>JAEWCK010000251.1 GCA_023390675.1 Pseudomonadota bacterium | reverse complement strand
GCGCTGGCGCGCCGAGCCGATCACGCCCGCCTTCGCCGCGGCGACGGCGCAGCCCTGCGAGCCGCTCGGCTCGATCCAGCTCGCCGACGGCGAGGTTCGCCGCATCGACGGCCGCGTCGAGGCGCAGCTCCTCGCCGCCGCAGCAAGCGACGTGGTGACGCTCGTCGCGACGATCCATGGCGGCGCGTCGCCGCTGATGCGCGAACATGCGCTGGGCGACGGGCGGCTGCTCCGCGTCGCGAGCGGCGACGATCGCCCCTCGCGCACCGAGATGCTGCTCGGCTTCCTGCGCCTGTCCGGGCGCGCCGATGCGGGCGGCTGCTTCGAAGCGGCGACGCGCGATCCGGCCTTCCACCTGCGCTGGGCGGCGATGCGCGAATGGCTCGCGCTCGACGCGCGCGCCGCGCGCCCGCGCCTCGCCGAGATGGCGCGTGCCGATCCCAATGCCGAGATCCGCACGGCGGCGGCGTGCACATTGGCGACGGCGGAGGCACGATGCCGCGCCTGATCGATCCCGGCGAAGGCGGCGCGCTCGGGCTCGACGAACTGGTCGAGGCGCTCGATACGACTCGCTTCGACGCGCGCGACGAGGACGATTTCGCGTCGCTCGGCCCGCTGCTCGCGCGGCTGGGGCGCAACCGCAAATTCCTCGCCGATCTCGCGATCGAGGAATTGAAGTCGCGCTGCGAGGGGCAGCATGCACAGAACGGCTATGGCGCGCAGGTCTTCCTGCTCCGTCCGCCCAATGGCCGCTATGTGCTCCGCGCCAATTTCTGGCCTGCGCGCGAAGACCCGGTGGTGCGCGCGAGCGGCACCGCGGCCTTCTTCTACGACATGCCGCACGACCATAATTTCCCGTTCCTCACCTACGGCTATCTCGGCCCCGGCTATTGGAGCGACTATTTCGAGTATGACGTCGACGCCCTCGCCGGCGTGCCAGGCGAGGCCGCCGACCTCCGCTTCGTCGAGCGCGCGCGGCTCGAGCCCGGGCGGCTGATGCTCTACCGGATGCGCCGCGACGTGCACGCCCAGCTCCCGCCCGACAGCCTGTCGGTGTCGCTCAACATCCTCGGCGCCGACCCTGCCCAGCCCTGGCTCGATCAGTATCGCTTCGACATCGCGAAAGGCATCGTCGCCGAGGGGCTGACCGCGACGGGCGCCGAGGCGCTGGTCGCCGTCGCGGTCCACACCGGCAACGGTCTCGACCTGGCCGAACGCTTCGCACGCGACCATCCGTGCCAGCGCATGCGGCTGACTGCGCTCGACGCGCTCGCCTCGGCGCGACCGCACGAGGCGCGCGTCTTGTTCGCCCGCGCCGCGGATTCGCCGAGCGCTTACCTCGCCGGCCACGCCCGCCTGCGGCTGGACCAGTTCGAGGCGCGACTGTCTCCATAATGGATCGGATTGCCTCGAAGCCGGATGCACCTGCGCTACGCTCGCACGCGTGACCAGCGCCGCGCTCGCGATCGACCTGCCCCAGCTCGAGGCCGCCGCGCGCGCCCACGGCCTCCGCCTCGTTCCGCTCACGATCCAGATCGGCGCACTCAGCATCGATCCGGTCGAGCGCACCGTCACCCGCGGCGGCAAGCGGATCGCGCTGATGCCGCGCGAGTTCGCGCTGTTGCTCCATCTCGCGCGTGCCGGCCGCTGCGTCGGCCGCGCCGAATTGCTCTCGGCGATCTGGGGGTACGATTTCGATCCCGGCACCAACGTGGTGGAGGTCCACGTCTCGCGGCTGCGCGCGCGGCTCGACCGCGGCTTCCCCGCGCCGATGCTGCGCACCGAGCGCGGGCGCGGCTATCGCCTCATTGCATCAGCACGATGTCGGTGACGTAGAAGCGCGGCGCCGGATCGCCGCTGTCGTTCTGGAGCCACAGCCCGTCGATCATGCCGTTCTCGGCACCGAGCGCAGAAAGGGGTACGTCGACCTTGGTCCAGCCGCCCGGCGCGAGCTTGACCAGCTTCTGCTTGTCCGGGATCGGCTTGCCGTCACGGATCGCGATCAGCCGGACCTGGCCCGTGCCGCCGACTGCCTGAACGAGCATGCTGACGCCGCGGAATGGCGCGGTGCTGAAGGAAGCATGGTGCAGGTAAAGGCCCTTGTAACCCTGCGCCTCGACGCGGATCGGCTTGCGCGCGCTGCCGTTCAGATCGACCCCCAGCTCGGTCTCGGCGCCGTCCCATTTCCAATTCTCCCAGCCGGGGCCAAGCGCGTCCTTGTAAACCGTCGCCATGCTGGTGTCGGCCGCCGCAGCGGGTGCGGCGGCCGCGGGCTTCGGCCTGGCGGGCACGTCGCCGGGATCGGTCTGGGCAAAAGCGGGAGTCGCGAGCAACAGCGCGGCCCCCAACAGCAGCTTCCTCATGGCGCCTCTCCTCTGTTCCCGTTTTCGGGATTTGGCCTATTCATGCGCCGAGGCGAAGGAGAGGGCAATGGACCAGCGCGTGACGATCGGGGTCGAGGACGGCGTCGCCGATGTGCGGCTGGCGCGGCCCGACAAGCTCAATGCGCTCGATCCGGCGATGTTCGCCGCGCTGATCGATGCGATCGCCCGGCTGGAACAGGAGCCGGGCCTGCGCGCGGTGGTGCTCTCGGGCGAGGGGCGCGGCTTCTGCGCCGGGCTCGACATGGCGAGCATGGCCTCGGGCGGCTCCGGCATGGACTTGGCAAAGCGCACGCACGGCCTCGCCAACACCTTCCAGCAAGTCGCCTGGGGCTGGCGGACATTGCCCGTGCCGGTGATCGCCGCAATGCACGGCATGGCGTTCGGCGGGGGCTTGCAGATCGCGAGCGGCGCGGACGTGCGGATCGCTGCGCCGGGAACGCGGCTCTCGGTGATGGAAATCAAATGGGGCATCGTCCCCGACATGGCAGGCTTCGTATTGTGGCGCGGCTGCGTACGCGACGACACGCTGCGCGAGTTCGCCTACACCGCGCGCGAGTTCACCGCCGAGGAGGGACAGGCGCTTGGCTTCGTCACGCGCATCGCCGGGGACCCCCATGCCGAAGCGATGGCGCTCGCCAGAGCCATCGCTGGACGCAACCCGCATGCGATCCGCGCCGCCAAGCGGCTCGCCAATCTGGAGGGCGACGCCGCCGCGATCCTCGCCGCCGAAAGCGTCGAGCAGGCCGGGCTGCTGCGTACCCCCAACCAGATCGAGGCGGTGATGGCGAACATGCAGAACCGCCCACCCCTCTTCACGGACTGAGCGCGCCTCGCTAAGCGGGCATACCCGAAGCTCGAAAACAGGAGTCGCATGTGCGCGAAGCCGCGATCATCTCCACTGCGCGCACCGGCATCGGCAAGGCCGGGCGCGGCTATTTCAACGATACCGAGGCGCCGGTCCTCGCCGCGCATGTGATGAACGCCGCGATCGGGCGCGCCGGGATCGATCCCGCACGGATCGACGACGTCTTCTTTGGGCTGGGCAATCAATGGGGCACGCAGGGCGGCAATATGGCGCGGCTCGCGCTGTTCGCGGCGGGCATTCCGCATTCGGTGCCGGCGTTCAGCCTCGACAGGAAATGCGGATCGGGCCTCAATGCCATCGCGCTGGCGGCGCGATCGATCATCGCCGACGAGATCGACGTCGCGCTCGCCGGGGGCATGGAATCGATCAGCCTGACGATGAAGAACGCCCCGCGCTACGCCAACCGCTCGGTCACTGCACACGAAGCGGCGGCGTACATGCCGATGATCGAGACCGCGGAGATCGTCGCCGAGCGCCACGGAATCAGCCGCGAGGCGCAGGACGCCTTCGCCGCCATGAGCCAGCAGCGCGCCGCGGCGGGGCTCGCGAACGGCGCCTTCGCCGAGGAGATCGTCCCGATCACCGTCGAGAAGGCGCTGTTCGACAAGGCGGGCGAGCGCACCGGCAGCGAGACCGTGACGGTGACGCAGGACGAAGGCATCCGTCCCGGCACCACCGCCGAAGTGCTCTCGACGCTCCCGCCGGTCTGGAAGGGCGAGGTGGTCAAGCAAGGGCGCTTCGTCACCGCGGGCAATGCCAGCCAGCTCTCGGACGGTGCCGCCGCGCAGATCGTGATGGACCGCAAGACCGCCGAGGCAGAGGGCCGCCCCGTCCTCGGAATCTATCGCGGCTTCCAGGTCGCCGGCTGCGCGCCCGACGAGATGGGGATCGGCCCGGTCTTCGCAGTGCCCAAGCTCCTCGCGCGCGCCGGGCTCGAGGTCGCGGACATCGGGCTGTGGGAGATCAACGAGGCATTCGCCTCGCAATGCCTCTACTGCCGCGACACGCTCGGCATCGATCCCGACAAGCTCAACGTCAACGGCGGCGCGATCGCGGTCGGGCACCCGTTCGGCATGTCGGGCAGCCGGCTGGTCGGCCACGCGCTGATCGAGGGACGCAAGCGCGGGGTGCGCTGGGTGGTGGTCTCGATGTGCACTGCCGGCGGCATGGGCGCGGCGGGGTTGTTCGAGATTCCCTAAAGCTGCACACCCCAACAT
>JAEWCK010000240.1 GCA_023390675.1 Pseudomonadota bacterium | reverse complement strand
TCTGGGCCACGCAGTGGACGACCGAGGCCGAAGACCCCGAGACGATCGACCTCGCAGGAAATCAGAACGCAGTGATCGCCGCGGTCGCCGCCGCCAATCCGCGGACCGCCGTAGTGCTCAACACCGGCGGCCCGGTGCTGATGCCCTGGCTCGACAAGGTCCCGGCGGTGCTCGCTGCCTGGTATCCGGGTCAGCGCGGCGGCGAGGCCGTGGCGCGCGTGCTGTTCGGCGAAGTGAATCCTTCGGGGCGCCTGCCCATTACTTTCCCCGCCAGCATCGAGCAGGCGCCGCGCCCGACCGTTCCGGGCTTCGATCAGGTCAAGGCATCGCCGGATCGCGGACAGGACGCGCGCGCGATCAAGCCCTTCGCGGTCGATTACAAGGAAGGCTCGGACGTCGGCTATCGCTGGTATGCGAAGAATGGCGCGAAGCCGGCTTTCCCGTTCGGCTACGGCCTCAGCTACACCAGCTTCGCTTATGCGAACCTGACCGTCGAAGGCGGCGCAGCGCTCAAGGTGAGCTTCGACGTCACCAATCGCGGCAAGCGCGCCGGCGCCGACGTGCCCCAGCTCTATGTGATGCGCGGCGATCGTCCGCTCCGCCTCGCCGGCTTCGAGCGCGTGACGCTCGCACCCGGCGAAACGCGCCGCGTCACCATCACCGCCGAGCCGCGCATCGTCGCGGACTACGACACCAGCCTTCCGGGATGGCGCATCCCGGCAGGCAATTATCGCGTCGCGATCTCGAAGGACGCCGGCCAGCCGGTGCTGACGGGCGCGGCACAGTTGCAGGAGCGCCGGCTGGCGCCCTGAGAAGAGGCAGCACGGGATTTTCGAGGCGCGCGTAGATGCGCCGCCCGGGCGAAAATGGGAGGAAGAGGATGAAGGCATTTTCTGGTGTGATGGCCGGCCTGCTGGCGACGACCTGTCTGGTCGCCCCCGCCTGGGCGCAGGATACGGCCGTGCAATCGGACGCGGAGCAGGGCGAGGACATCGTCGTCACCGGCATCCGCGCGTCGCAGGCCAAGTCGATCGACATCAAGCGCGACGAGACGTCGATCGTCGATGCGATCTCGGCCGAGGACATCGGCAAGCTCCCCGACGTGACGATCGTCGATGCGCTCCAGCGCATCTCGGGCGTGCAGATCCAGCGCAACGCGGGCGAGGGCTCGACGGTCAACATCCGCGGGCTGCCGCAGGTCATCACCCTGCTCAACGGCGAGCAGTATCTGAGCCCGGGCAACCTCGGCACCGCGCAGCCCAATCTCAACGACGTGCCCGCCCAGCTGATGAATGCGGTGGTGGTCTACAAGTCGCAGGATCTGCGCAACGCGCTCTCGGGCATCTCGGGCACGATCGACCTGCGCACGCGGCGTCCGTTCGACCTGAAGGAAGGCCTGACCCTCGCCGACCAGGTCGAATATTCGCGCGGCAACTACACCAAGGACGACGACTATCTCATCAGCGGGCTGATGAGCTGGCGCAACGAGAATTTCGGCGCGATGGTCGGCGCGACCTATAGCGACAGCCATCTCGGCAACAATTATGCCGGGATCGGCGGCAGCCCCTTCGGCAACAACGACTGGGGCGGGGCAGGGCCGAACTGGATCGCGCCGCACGGCTATGAATTCTACAGCCGCACGGTCGAGCGCCAGCGCTTCGGCGCCAACGCCGCGCTGCAGATCAAGTTCGCCGAGGATTTCACGCTGACCGGCGAGGTGTTCCACACCGAGCTCGTCGAGCACAACCGCGCCGCCGGCATCAACATCTCGAACCGCTGGAACGGCCTGACCTGGACCACGCCGACCGATTCCACGCCCTCGGGGCAGGTCAGCACCGGCAACGGCCAGCCCTGGCTCGACGTCGGCCAGTACGATCTCGACGTGTGGTGGTTCAATTCGTTCACCGTCAACCGCACCGCGCGCGAGAACGCGACCAACTACAATCTCGCGCTCGACTACGATAATGGCGAGAACTTCAAGTTCACGGCGCGCGCGCTGCGCTCGAACGCGCATCTGCGCAGCATGAACGGCCAGGTGCAGGGCGATCTCAGCAACTGGCGCTACGGGCCGGACCGTGCCTTCACGCTGTTCCGCAACCCCGGCGACCGCACCCGCGGACCGTTCTATCCGGCGAACATCGCTGCCCAGTACCCCGCCTCGCGCTACACCAACGGCGTGGTCGGCTCGAACGGCGGGCGCTACATCGATCCGAACCCGCTCGGCTATGGCGAGGACCCGCTGCTCCACCTCGATCTGCGCGGCGGGAACCCGCAGCTGAGCGGCTTCGACCGGCCGATCGCCGGCGGCCTCGGCGCCGGCAAGACGCTCAAGGACTATATGGCCAATCTCGACAGCTATGCCGTCGCGGCCTTCTCGTCCGAGGGCGATCAGGACAACACCTCCGATCTCGGCGTCTTCCGCGCCGACGGCAGCTATACCTTCGACGATGGCGGGCTGTTCGGCCTGCTCGACCGGATCGATGTCGGCGTGCGCCGCTCGGATCGCTCGACCCAGATCAAGAACTTCCACTTGTTCTCGAACTTCTACGGCGGCAACGGCGCGAGCGATCCCGGCGGCTGCTCGGCGCAGTGGAAGGCGATCGACGTGGTGATGGACGCCGCGCAATGCTCGGCCGGCGAATACGTCTCGAACCCGCAATACAACCCGGCCCAGCCGCTCGCGGCGGCGCCGACGAGCTGCGGCGCCCCGGCCAACACCCCAACCTGCTTCCAGGGCTATACCGTCAACCGCCCGACCCGGCTCGACGCCTACAACAACGTCTATTTCCAGACCAACTGGGGCGGCGTCGTCGGCGGCATGCCCGGCCTGTGGGTCGTCGATCCCAAGGACTTCGACGACATCAAGGCCTTCATGACCCGCGTCTTCGGCGGCGCCGACGAGATCACCGTCCCGGGCAACACCTACGACGTCGATCTGATCGAGGAGAGCGCGTACATCAACGCCGGGCTCTCGCGCGGGCGCTTCCATGGCGAAGTGGGGGTCAAGGTCATCAAGACGACGCTCGACGTGAAGCAGAATTTGACCGGCGACACGCGCGCCTACGGCGACACCAATCTCGACGTCGGCGACAGCGTCACGCGCCGCAGCTACACCGATTGGCTGCCAACGGTGACCTTGCGCTACGACATCACCGACAATCTCCGTCTGCGCGCGGCCTTCGCCAAGACGATGATCCCGCTCGATCTCGGCAATTATGGCGGCGGCCTCAAGATCAATACCGCGGACTCGCAGGGCCCGACCCCCGGCAATCCCAACGCGGCGCCCGTCGGCGTCCGCCAGGTGACGAGCGCCAATTCGAGCGGCAACCCGTTCCTCAATCCGTGGCGCTCGAACAATTACGACGTCAGCCTCGAATATTATCTGGGCCGCGCGTCGATGTTCAATGTCGGCCTGTTCAAGCTCGACATCGACAGCTTCGTCACCTCGGGCACGACGACCGGCCAGTTCCCCGATCAGGACGGCGTGATCCGCCGCACCGTGCCGGTGTCGCAGCCGATCCAGGGCAAGGGCGGATCGCTGCAGGGTGTCGAGATCGGCGCCAAGCTGGCGTTCAGCGACATCCTCGGGGGGGTGCCGTTCATCCGCAACTTCGGCCTTGAGGCGAACTACACCTATTCGGACTCGGAGCAGCAGACGGTCGCGCTCGACGGCAAGAAGCTGCCCTTCCAGGATAATTCGAAGCACCAGGTCAATCTGATCGGCTGGTATCAGGATGATCACATCCAGGCGCGCATCGCCTACAATTATCGCACGCCGCGCCTCGCGAGCACCTTCGGATCGGGCGGCGACACGATCCCGATCTATCAGGACACCTCGCAATATGTCGACGTAAACCTGACGTACAACATCAACGACATGTTCGCGCTTTACGGCAACGCCTCGAACGTCTTCGGCGAACGCGAGCATTATTACTTCCAGTTCGACGACGACTCGAAGCAGTTCCATTCGGAAAACCGCTTCGAGCCGCGTTATTCGGTAGGCGTGCGCTACCGGTTCTGACGGGCCAACCCTCCTGGGCCGGCGGCACCCCAGCGCCGCCGGCCCATTTTTTCCCGGAGACGTTACGGCGCCCGTTGTTTCGCTTGCGGTGCCGGAGCCAAGACTATCAGATGCAGTCAATGAAGAGCGGGGTCACAGGTTCGGGCGCGATCGAACGGGTCGTCATCGTCGGCGGGGGCACCGCCGGCTGGATGGCGGCGGCGGCGCTCGGCGCATATCTCGCGGGCACGCCGACGCAGATCACCCTCATCGAAAGCTCGGAGATCGGCACCGTCGGCGTCGGCGAGGCGACGATCCCCACCATCCGCCGCTTCTACGCCCAGCTCGGCATGACCGACGCCGAAGTGATGCACGCGTGCGAGGCCACCGCCAAGCTCGGCATCCGCTTCGTCGACTGGCGCCACGGCTGCGACTTCATCCACCCCTTCGGCCGCTTCGGACAGGACCTGCGCGGCATCGACTTCCACCATTTCTGGCTGCGCGCCGGCGCCCCTGCTGCGCTCGAGCAATATTCGCTCGGCGCGACGCTCGCCCGCCAGGGCCATGCGACGATCCCCGCGCCCAATCCGACCAGCCAGATCGGCATCTTCGATTGGGCGCTGCATTTCAACGCCGCGCTCTTCGCGCAGCACATGCGCGCCTTTGCCGAGCGCGGCGGCGTCGAGCGCATCGACGCGCGGATCACCGACGTAGCGCTCCACGGCGAGACCGGCTTCATCGAAGCGGTGACGCTCGACGACGGCCGCCGCGTCGAAGGCGACCTCTTCGTCGATTGCTCGGGGTTCCGCGGGCTGCTGATCGGCCAGGCGCTCGGCATCGGCTATCGCGACTGGTCGCACTGGCTGCTCTGCGACACCGCTTTCGCGGTGCAGAGCGAGCGGGCAGGGGAGCCGCCCAGCTGCACCACCGTCACTGCGCGAAGCGCCGGCTGGCAATGGCGCATCCCGCTGCGCGGCCGCGAGGGCAACGGCATCGTCTTCTCCTCGCGTTTCCAGAGCGACGACGATGCCCGCGCCGAGCTGATGGCCAACCTGGCCGCTGCCGCGACGATGGAGCCGCGCCGCCTGCGCTTCACCCCCGGCCGCCGCGAAGCCGCCTGGGCGAAGAATTGCGTGTCGCTCGGCCTCGCCGCGGGCTTCCTCGAACCGCTCGAGTCCACCAGCATCGCGCTGATCGAGACCGGCATCGAGCGCCTCAAGCAGCTCTTCCCCGACAAGGGCTTCGATCCCGCGGTGATCGAGGAATACAATATCCAGTCCGCCGAGGAGATGGAGCGCGTCCGCGACTTCATCATCCTCCACTACAAGCTCGCCGGGCGCGACGGGCCGTTCTGGCAGGCGTGCCGCGACATGGACGTGCCCGACACTCTCGCCGCCAAGATCGCGCTGTGGAAGGCGCGCGGCGCCTTCATCCGCTATCGCTGGGAGATGTTCTCGCCCGCGTCGTGGCTCGCCATCTATGCCGGGTTCGGCGAGCTGCCCGAACGGATCGATCCGGGCACCGCGTCGGTGAACGAAACCGATCTCGCCCGTTCGCTGGAAGCAATGCGCAAGGCGGTCCGCGACACCGTCGCCGACACGCCGACGCATGCCGAGTTCCTGGCGATGATCGACGAAGCGGCACGTCAGCCGATGCGGGCCACCGCATGATGGCCCCCGACGCGCTGCGCAGGGTCTGCATCGTCGGCGGCGGCACTGCCGGCTGGATCGCCGCCGCGGTGATGGCGCATCATTTCCAGGGCAAGTTGTTCGAGATCGAGCTGGTCGAGAGCGACGATATCGGCACGATCGGCGTCGGCGAGAGCACGATCCCGCCCTTCCTCGAATTGCTCGCAAAGCTCGACATCAACGAGCAGGATTTCGTCCGGTCGGTGCAGGCGAGCTTCAAGCTCGGCATCGAGTTCCAGGATTGGCGCGTGAAAGGCGAGCGCTATTTCCATCCCTTCGGCACGATCGGCCAGCAGATCGAGCTCAGCGAATTCTACCAATGCTGGTCGAAGCTCCGTTCGCAGGGCTACGGCCATGGCCTGCAGGAGTTCGCGCCCGCCAGCGTGATGGCGGCGCGTGAGCGCTTCATGCTGCCCTTCAAGGCGCGCAGCACGCCCGTCGGCGGCGCGTCCTACGCGCTTCACGTCGACGCGAAGCGCGTCGCGCAATATCTGCGCGGCCATGCCGAGGCGCGCGGGGTCAAGCGCACGGAGGGCATCGTCGCGGACGTCGCGCTCGACGGTCGCGGCATCGTCTCGAAGCTGACGCTCAAGGACCGGAGGCAGGTCTCCGCCGACTTCTTCATCGATTGCTCGGGCTTCCGCGCGCTGCTGATCGAGAAGGCCGTCGGCAGCGGCTATGTCGATTGGTCCAACTATCTGTTCTGCGACCGCGCGATCGCCGCGCAGACCGCCAATATCGATCCGCCACGCCCTTACACCTATGTCGAGGCGCAGGATTTCGGCTGGCGCTGGCGCATCCCGCTTCAGCATCGCACCGGCAACGGCCACGTCTTCGCCTCCGAATTCATGAGCGACGACGAAGCGACGCGCGCGCTGCTCGACAAGGTCGAGGGCGAAGTCGTCGCCGGACCGCTGGTGGTGCCGTTCAAGACCGGCGTGCGCGAGCGGATCTGGCACCGCAACGTGCTGTCGCTCGGCCTCGCTTCGGGCTTCATCGAGCCGCTGGAGAGCACTGCGATCCACCTGATCTACCGCGGCATGGACTATTTCTTCCGCTTCCTGCCTGATCGGCATTGCGATCCCGCGCTCGCCGACGAGTACAACCGCCGGATGACTGCGGACTATGTCGAGATCCGCGACTTCATCGTGCTCCATTATTGCACCACTTCGCGCGACGACACGCCCTTCTGGCGCAAGTGCCGCGACATGGAGCTGCCCGACAGCCTCAGGGAGCGGATCGAGCTGTTCCGCGCCAACGGCACGCTGCGCGAGGGGCTCGACGAGCTGTTCCGCTCGGCAAGCTGGTTCTCGGTGTTCGAAGGGATGGGGGTGCGTCCGCGAACATACCACCCGCTCGTCGACCGGATCGACGAGAGCTGGCTTACCGGTGCGCTCGATCGTGCGCGGACGGGGCTCGCCGAGGTCGTCGAGAAGCTCCCGACGCACCAGCAATTCATCGACGCGCATTGCCGCGCCGACGCCGTCGATCTCGCCCAGCCTGCGCGGGCGCTGGCCTGATGCAGCGCAAGCGCACGATCACGATCAAGGACGTCGCCGCCGAGGCCGGCGTCTCCTTCCAGACCGTCAGCCGCGTCATCAACAAGGGCCCAAATGTCACTCCCGCGATGCGGGCGCGCGTCCAGTCGGCGATCGACAAGCTTGGCTATGTCCCCAGCCTTGCCGCGCGCCGGCTCGGCGGCTCGCGCTCCTATCTGATCCTCGCCTTCAACGACGAGCGCCCGACGCTCGAAGGCTGGCAATCGCGGCGCGGCAACGACTGGGTCGATCAGATGCTGTTCGGCGGCATGCTCAAATGCGCCGAGCATGGCTATCGCATGCTTTTCGAGCTGGTCGATTCGCATTCGGACGAACTCGAGGCGCAGGTCCAGGCGGCGCTCTCGGCGCTCCATCCCGACGGCGTGATCCTGACCCCGCCGCACAGCGAGAACGATACGATCACCGAGCTGCTTCACCGCAACGGCCTGATCTTCGCGCGGCTGGGCTCGCACCGCGCGGGCGAGGGCTTCGCGGTCTATATGGACGACGAGGCCGCGGCGCGCCGCGCGACCGAGCATCTGCTCGATCTCGGCCACACCCGCATCGCCTACGTTCAGGGCCACCCCGAATATGCGATGAGCCCCGATCGCCTCCGCGGCTTTACCGGGGCGATCGAAGCGCGCGGGCTGAAGGTCGAATCGCAGTATCTCCAGCCGGGCGACTTCACCTACGAAGCCGGCGCCGCGGCGATGAAGACGCTCGCGTCGCTTGCCGTACCGCCCACCGCGGTGCTCGCGAGCAGCGATGAAATGGCGCTCGGCCTGCTCCACGCCGCCGGCCCGCTCGGCCTGTCGGTCCCCGGCGACATCTCGGTGATCAGCTTCGACGACACTCCCACCGTCCGCATGAGCGTCCCCGCGCTCACCGCGATCCGCCAGCCGATCGCCGCGATGACCGCCAAGGCCGCCGAGCTGCTGATCGAGGCCAAGGCCAAGGAGCTCGCAGGCGAGGGGAGTTTCCTCCTCCCGTTCGACTTCATCGTGCGCGAATCGACCGCGGCGCCCCGCCGCACCTGATTCCCCTCCCTGGAAGGGAGGGGTTAGGGG
>JAEWCK010000235.1 GCA_023390675.1 Pseudomonadota bacterium | reverse complement strand
CCCCTAACCCCTCCCTTCCAGGGAGGGGAATCATCACGGGACTCGCACTCCTGCTCGCCACTCCGGCCGCAGCCCAAACCCTCGGAGCCGTCTCCCCCGACGGAACCAACCGCATCACCCTGCAGCTGAGCACGACCGGAAGCCCGGTCTACACTGTCACTCGCAATGGCGCGCCGGTGCTCGCCCCGTCCCCGATCCTCCTCGATCTCGACACCGATACGCTCGGCTACGGCCTGGCCATCACCGGCTCGGAGGCCGCCACCGCCGACACGACCTATCCGATCGTCGCCGGCAAGGCCGCGCAGGGCCGCGACCACTACAACCAGCTCACCGTCCATTTCCAGGAAAAGGCCGGGGCGAAGCGCAGGATGGACGTGGTCCTGCGCGCCTATGACGACGGCGTCGCCTTCCGCACCGTCGTCCCCGTCCAGCCAGCGACTGCGGCGGCGATCGTCCGCTACGAGCGCACCGGCTTCTATTTTCCGCAAGCCTACAAATGCTGGGGCTTCAACGTCGGCAAGTTCGGATCGAGCCACGAAGGCGAGTTCGATCCCGTCGACACCACGCGGCTGCGCGAGCATAATCTCTTCGATCTCCCCTTCGCCTGCGAAACCGGCAAGGCCGCCTTCGCGCTCGCCGAGGCGGACCTGATCGACTTCGCCGGCATGTACCTGACCGGGCGCGGCGACGGCGGGCCGGGATTGCAGCTCAAGCTCTCGCCCTCGCTCGACGATTCCCGCATCGCGGTCCACACCCGGATCGGCAGCCCGATCGTCACGCCGTGGCGCGTGGTGATGCTCGCCGATCAGCTCGGCAAGTTGAACGAATCCAACCTCATCACCGATCTCTCCAGCCCGAGTCGCATCAAGGACACCAGCTGGATCAAGCCCGGCCTCGCCAGCTGGGACTGGTGGAACGGCCCCTCGATCGCCAGGCTGCCCGGCCAGCGCACCACCACCGATGTCGCCAAGGCCTTCATCGACTTTTCCGCGGCGAGCGGCTTTCCCTACGCGATGATCGACGAGGGCTGGTATGCCGGCGCCGGCGGGGGAGGGGTCCGCCGCCCGGGCGTCGACATCACCAAATGGGCCGACGCGATCAACCTCCAGGACGTGGTCGACTATGCGAAGTCGAAGAAGGTCCGCCTCTGGCTATGGACGCACTGGCAGGCGCTCGACGAGCAGATGGAGGATGCGCTCACCCTCTACGAGAAGCTTGGCATCGCGGGGATCAAGGTCGATTTCATGGACCGCGACGATCAGTGGATGGTCAATTGGTACCAGAAGCTGCTCGGCGCGGCGGCGCGGCACCATCTGATGGTCGATCTGCACGGCGCCTTCCCGCCGCGCGGCCTTACGCGCACCTGGCCCAATTTCATGACGCAGGAAGGCGTGATGGGGGCCGAGTACAACAAATGGTCGCGCCGGGTGACCTCGCGCCACAACGTCATGCTCGCCTTCACGCGCGGGCTGCTCGGCCCGATGGATTATACCCCCGGCGGCTTCCGCAACCTGGCGCCCGAGACCTTCCGGGTCCGCTACGATCTGCCCTTCGTCCAGACGACGCGCGCGCACGGCCTCGCGATGTACGTCGTATTCCTCTCGCCGCTCGGCAGCGTCGCCGACAGCCCCGATGCCTATGCCGCGAGTCCGGAGGGCTTCGACTTCATCAAGGCGATGCCCGCGACGTGGGACGAGACGCGCTACCTCGCTGGCGAGACCGGCGAGTACATCGCGCTCGCCCGCCGCAAGGGGAGGGACTGGTATCTGGGCGTGATGAACAGCGAAACCGCCCGCGAAGTGCAGGTGCCGCTCGCCTTTCTCGGCCGAAAGGGCGCGGCGATGCGGCTCTGGACCGACGGCCCCCAGCCCGATTCCCCCGCCATCGGCACGCGCCGCGTGGAAGCGGGCGAGACCCTCACTCTCAAGCTCGCCGCGAACGGCGGCGCCGCGGGCATCTTCACCGAGAAATAGGCTTTCCAAACTCAGACAATTGAAGCTAGTCTCCTCGCAGGAGAACCGGGATGCCGATCAAGAGGGACTTCGCCATCGCCGCCGCCGCGATGCTCTGCGGCTGGGGCATCGCCACTGCCCAGACCCAGCCGAAGCTCGGCCCGGCAACATGGTCCTGGGATAAACTAGATAGTAAACCAACCGAGGTCGGCGCGATCCGCAATCTGGTCCGCCAGCCCACCGCCACGCTCGACGAGCTCGAGATCCACGTCACCACCTTGAACCCCGGCCTCGTCTCGCATCCGCCGCACCGGCACCCCAACGAAGAGCTGGTGATCGTCGACGCCGGCACCGTCGAGACGCTCTCGGGCGGCAGGTGGAAGCGCCTCGGCCCGGGGTCGGTGATCTTCAACGCTAGCAATTCGCCCCACGCCCTGCGCAATGTGGGGACGACGCCCGCGACCTATCACGTGATCAACTGGAAGACCGCCGCCACCCCCGCCAACTGACAGGAGCACACGCCATGGACCGCCGTTCGATCCTCGCCGGGGCAGGGCTCGCCAGCGTCGCATCGATCGTCCCCCCCGAAGTGCTCGCTCAGTCGCAAAGCTCGGGCAATGCGGTCTCCGAGAATGCCGCTCCAACGGGTCCGGAACCCGGCGTTACCCACCATATCGATTTCGGCGTGATCGGGCTCGACCACGCGCACATCTATTCGATGACCGACGCGATGATCCGCGGCGGCGGCAAGCTCAAGGCATTCTATTCGGCCGACCCGAAGCAGGTCGACACTTTCCGCAAGCGCTATGGCAGCGACGTCAAGCTGGCGCGGAGCGAGGACGAGATCCTCGAGGACAAGACCATCAAGGCCGTCGCCGGCGCGCCGATCCCCGATCTGCGCGCGCCGCTCGGCATCCGCGCGATGCGCGCGGGCAAGGACTATCTCGGCGACAAGCCCGCGATCACCACGCTCGACCAGCTCGCCGAGGTCCGCCGCGCGATCGCCGAGACCAAGCGCAAGTTCGCGATCATGTATTCGGAGCGGCTCGAGGTGCGCGCCGCGGTGCACGCCGGCGAACTCGTCCAGCAGGGGCAGATCGGCAAGGTCGTCCAGACGGTCAACCTCGCGCCGCACCGTGTCGGCGGCGGGCGGCCCGACTGGTTCTGGGACAAGGCGCGCTACGGCGGCATCCTGACCGATATCGGCAGCCACCAGGCTGACCAGTTCCTGTTCTACACCGGCTCCAGAACCGCGCACGTCGTCGCCTCGCAGACCGGCAATCTCAACTGGAAGGACAAGCCGCAGTTCGAGGATTTCGGCGACATGATCGCCACGGGCGACGGCGGCACCGGCTATATCCGCGTGGACTGGTTCACCCCCGACGGGCTGCCGACCTGGGGCGACGGCCGGCTCTTCATCCTCGGCACCGAGGGCTATATCGAGCTGCGCAAGTATGTCGACATCGCGGGGCGTCCCGGCGGCAACCATCTGCTGATCTGCGACAAGACGGGCGTGCGATACGTGGATTGCTCGAAGGTGCATCTGCCCTTCGGCCCGCAATTCATCGCCGACATCGTCGAACGAACCAGTGTCGCGCAGGATCAGGAGCAGGCGCTGCTCGCCGCCGAGCTGGTCCTCACTGCGCAGAAGAACGCCACGCGGCCGGTCACGGCCTGAACGGGAGAGAGGCGATGGCCATGTCGAGGCGGAGCATCCTCAAATCGGCGGCGGTCGCGGCGCCGATGATCGTGCCGTCGAGCGTGTTCGGGGCGAACGCGCCGAGCAACCGTGTCACCATCGGCGCGATCGGTGCGGGGCGGATCAGCCGCATCCACGACATGAAGGAAATCCACAAGCACGCCGACGCGCAGATCGTCGCGGTGTGCGACGTCGATACCAAGCGGCTGGGCGCGGGCATCCAGCTGGTCGACAGCCGCTACGCCGCGAGCACCGGCAAGAACTATGTCGGCACGCGCGGCTATTGGGATTTCCACGAGCTGCTCGCCGACAAGGAGATCGACGCGGTCATGATCTCCACTCCCGATCACCAGCATGCGCCGATGGCGGTGCACGCGGTGCGGGCGAAGAAGCACGTCTATCTCCAGAAGCCCGCTTCGCTGACCATCGCCGAGGGGCGCAAGATGGCCGACGCGGTCAAGGCGTCGGGCATGGTGCTCCAATTGGGCTCGCAGCAGCGCGGGCAGGACCCGTGGCCGCAATTCCACCGCGCGTGCGAGCTGGTCCGCAACGGCCGGATCGGCAAGCTGAAGCATGTCGAGGTGGGGCTGCCCGGCGATCCCTCGGGCCCCGAGGCGCCGCCGATGCCGATCCCGCGCAACCTCGATTACGACGCGTGGCTCGGAACCACGCCCGAGCAATATTACACCGAGATGCGCGTCCACCCGCAGGACAGCTTCGAGGACCGTCCCGGCTGGCTGCGCTGCGAGCAGTTCGGCGCCGGCATGATCACCGGCTGGGGCGCGCACCATATCGATACCGCGCATTGGGGCATGGACATGGAGATGTCGGGCCCGGTGGAGATCTGGGGCAAGGCCGAATTCCCCAAGTCCGGGCTGTGGGACGTGCACGGGCCCTTCGAGACGCACGCGCGCTACGCCAACGGCGTGACGATGACCGTGTCGGGCGCGTTCGAGACCGGCGTGAAATTCATCGGCGACAAGGGCTGGCTGTTCGTGACGCGGATGGGGCAGGTCTCCGCTTCCGATCCCTCCAAGCCCGCCGATATCCCCTTGAAGGCGAGCGATCCGAAGATCCTCGACAGCGTGATCGGCCCGGACGAGGTCCATCTCTACAAGGCGCCCGAGCAGCACCGGAACTGGCTCGACGCGATCCTGAAGGGCGTGCCGGTGTGCGCGCCGGCCGAAGTCGGCCACCGCGCCTGCTCGACCTGCCTGCTCCACTGGATCGCGATGAAGACCGGGCGCCGGCTCAAATGGGACCCCGAGGCCGAGCGCTTCATCGGCGACGACGAGGCGAACGCGATGCTCAGCCGCCCGCAGCGGGCGAGATACGCGATCTAGAACCTATGACCGTCACCCCCGGCGAAAGCCGGGGCCCAGGGTTTCTCCGCCGCGCCGCTTGTGGCTCTGGAGCCGGCTTTCGCCGGGATGACGAGTTAGGGAAGGTCCCGCAGCGCCGCGATCAGCCGGTCGACTTCCCCTGCGGTATTGTAGTGGCACAGCCCCACGCGCAGCAGCCCGCCTTCCGCATCCAACCCGAGCCGCGCCGTCACTTCGACCGCATAGAAATTGCCCGACCAGGCATAGATTTCTCGCGCCGCCAGATGCTCGGCGATCGCATCGGGGTGCCGCCCCTGGATCGTGAATGAGAAGGTCGGCACGCGTCCGTCCATCGTCGGCGGTCCCCAGAGCCTGAGACCGGGGATCGTCGCGAGCCCGGCGAGCAGCCGCGTGCCGATCTGGCGCTCATAGGCCGTCGCGCCTTCCATTGCCGCGACCAGCTTCGCGCGGCGGCTGTTGGCCTGCGGGTCGATCTGCGCGCCCAGCCACTCCAGATATTCGACCGTGCCGAGCACCGCGCCCTGGCTCTCGAAGGACTGGGTGCCGGTCTCGAACCGGTGCGCGACTCCCGCGTCGGCGGGGCGAACGCGGTACGCGTCGACGCTCTGCACAACCTCGCCCTTCGCCCAGAGCACGCCTTGGTGCGGGCCGAAGAATTTGTAGGGCGAGCAGACGAGGAAATCCGCGCCGAGCGCCGCGACATCGACGGGCACGTGCGGCACGGCTTGCACCGCATCGACGAACACCAGCGCCTCCGAATGCGCGCGGACGATCCTCACGGCCTCGGCGACCGGGTTGATCGTGCCGAGCGCATTGCTCGCCATGCCGAGCGCGACGAGGCGGGTGCGGGGCCCGAGCAGCCCGGCGAGTTCCTCCAGCTTCCACTCGCCGGTGTCGGGATCGAAATCGAGCCAGCGCACTGTCATCCCGCAATCGGCCGCGGCGCGCAGCCACGGCGAGACATTGGCGTCATGATCGAGCCGCGTGCAGATAAGCTCGTCGCCCGGCTGCCAGTCCTTCGCCAGCGCGCGCGACACCGCGAAGGTCAGGCTGGTCATGTTCTGCCCGAACGCGATCTCTTGCGGAGCGCCGCCGAGCAGTTCGGCCATCGCCGCATGCGCCTCGGCGCTCAGTGCGTCGGCCTCGACCGAGGTTCGGAACGCCCCGCCCGAATTGGCGGTGCCGGCGTGGAGATGCGCTACCATCCGCTCGATCGCCGGCTCGCAGATCTGCGTGCCGCCGGGGGCGTCGAAATAGACGCGGTCGTCGGAAAGCGCCTTGAAGCGGGCGCGCACGGCTTCGATTGGAAAGTCCATGATGCTGGCATAGAGCGGGCAGGCGACAGGCAAAAGAGGAGGCGCGCATGATCCGCACCGGCGTCATCGGCTATGGGCTCGGCGGCATGGCGTTCCACGCGCCGCTGGTCGACGCGGTGGAGGGGTTGCAACTCGCAGCGATCGCCACCTCGCGCGCCGACGAAGTCCATGCGCGCTATCCCGACGCGGCGGTGACGAGCGCCGAAGCGCTGATCGCCGATCCGGGCATCGCGTTGGTGGTGATCTCGACGCCCAACGACACGCATTTCCCGCTGGCGAAGGCGGCGCTCGAGGCGGGCAAGCACGTCGTGATCGACAAGCCCTTCGCGACCAGCATCGCGGACGGCGAAGCGCTGATCGCGCTTGCCCGCGCGAAGGGCAGGGTGCTTGCGGCATTCCACAACCGGCGCTGGGACGGCGATTATCTCACCGTCGCAAAGCTGCTCGGCAGCGGGCGGCTGGGGGAACTCATGCTCGCCGAATTGCGCTGGGACCGCTATCGCCCCGAAGTCACCGAGGCGTGGAAGGATAGTCCGGAGGCCGGGGCGGGCGCCCTCAACGATCTTGGGCCGCACATGATCGATCAGGCGCTCCAGCTGTTCGGCCAGCCCGAATCGCTCACTGCCGATGTCGTGCGCCAGCGCGGCGGCGCGCGCGTCGACGATTATTTCGAGATCGCCTTTCACTACGGCGCGCGGCGCGTGATCCTGTCCACGTCGCGGCTGGTGGCCAGTCCGCGCCCGCGCTTCTCGCTCCACGGCACGCTCGCGAGCTTCGTCAAATACGGGCTCGATCCGCAGGAGACGTTCCTCAAGGCCGGCGGCAAGGCGAGCGACTCCGATTATGGCGCGCAGGATCCCGCCAATGACGGCACGCTCGTCTTCGGCGACGGTCGTAGCGAGACAATCGCCACCGAGCGCGGCGACTATCGGCGCTTCTACGCGGGCGTCGCGCGCGCGATCGGCGAGGGCGCGCCTCCGCCGGTGACCGCGGAGGACGCAGTGGCGGGGCTTCGGATCATCGATCTTGCCCGGCAGAGCGCCGCCGAGGGGCGGCGGGTGACGCTCTAGGGCCGCCACCCCACGGCGATCTCGCGCGTCGGCAGCGTGACCGTGACCGTCTCGCCGATTTCGCGCGAGGAGGCGCCGAGCATCACCTGATAGCTCCCGCCCGCGATTTTCCAGCTATGGCTCGCGCCATCGAAGCTGGCGAGCAGGCGCGGGTCGATCGCGAGCGTCACTGTCTTCGCCTCGCCCGGCGCCAGCGCGACCTTCTCGAAGCCGCCGAGCCGCCTGGGCGCTTCCCAGCCCGCGCCGCCGACATAGATCTGCGCGACGTCCTTGCCCGCCAGCTTGCCGGTGTTGCGCACGCTGAAGCTGACCTTGATCGATCCGCCCGCGGCCTCCGCCGTCAATCCCGAATGCGCGAAGCTGGTGTAGGAAAGGCCGTGGCCGAACGGATAGGCCGGCGTCTGCCCCTTGGCGTCATGCCATTTGTAGCCGACCGTCGCGCCCTCCGAATAGGTCACGTCGCCCTTGGCCGGCTCCTTGGGATTGGGCAGCTGGTCGAGGCTCGCGGGGAAGCTCGCGGGGAGATGGCCCGAGGGATTGACCTTGCCGAACAGCAAATTGGCGATCGCGTCGCCGCCTGCGGTGCCCGGATACCAGACCTCGAGGATCGCCGCGGTCCTGTCGCGCCACGGGGTCAGCACCGGACCGCCGGTCTCGAGGACTACCACCGTCTTCGGATTGGCGTCGGCTACTGCCGAGATCAATTTGTCCTGATCGTCCTTGAGGCTCAGCGAAACGTCGAAGCTCTCGCCCGCCCATTGCGTCGCGAACACGATCGCCACGTCGGCCGTCTTCGCCGCTTCCGCCGCCGCCTTGCGATCGTTGCCGTCGGTGAAGACGATCTCGGCGCCCGGCGCCTGTCGCCGGATCGCGGCGAGCGGCGCGTTCGGATAGTACATCACCGGCCCCGGCCAGCCCTTGGGCTCGATCCCCGGTACCGCATTGCCGCCCACCGGATAGACCAGCGACGACCCGCTCCCCGCGAGCACGCCCTTGTCGGCATGCCCGCCGATCACGACGATCTTCTTCACCGCCGGCGAGAGCGGCAGGACCGCGCCTTCGTTCCGGAGCAGCACTGCGCCTTCCTCGGCATCCGCGCGCGTCACCTCGGCGTGCTTCGCGAGCATTTCGCCGGGCAGCTCCATCGGCGCTTCGGTTACCGGATGATCGAACAGCCCGTGCGCGAACATCGAGCGAAGGATCGCGCCCGCCATCGCGTCGAGCCGCGCTGCGGAAACCTCGCCTTTGGCCAGCGCCTCCTTGAGCGGCGCGCCGAAATAGGGCTTTTCGTCGAACGGGAAGCCCGAATCCTGGTCGAGCCCGGCATTGGCGGCAGCGACGGTCGAATGCGTCGCGCCCCAGTCGGACATCACATAGCCCTTATACCCCCAGTCGCGCCGCAGCACGTCGGTGAGCAGCCACGGATTCTCGCAGGCATGCGTGCCGTTGACCTTGTTGTACGAGCACATCACCGATCCCGGATCGCCGCGCTCGATCGCGAGCTGGAAGGCGAGCAGGTCGCTCATCCGCGCCGCGACCGGATCGATGATCGAATTGCCGTGGTCGCGGTCGGTTTCCTGGTCGTTCACGGCATAGTGCTTGACGGTCGAGATGATGTGATTCGACTGGATTCCCGCGATCTGCGCGCCGACCATCGTGCCCGCGAGCAGCGGGTCCTCGCCGCCATATTCGAAGTTCCGCCCGTTGCGCGGCTCGCGCATCAGGTCGACGCCGCCGGCGAGCATGACGTTGAAGCCCGATGCGCGCGCCTCGGCGCCGATCATCGCGCCGCCCTTGAACGCGAGCTCGGGGTTCCAGCTCGCGGTGGTGGCGAGGCCCGAGGGGAGGGCAGTGCGCCCGCGCTTGCCGTCCGCGCCGCCCTGCGTCGCGACGCCGACGCCGGCATCGGTTTCCCACTGCTCCGGAATGCCGAGCCGCGGGATCGCGGGCACATAGCCCGCCGATCCCGGGCGCGCCTCGGGGGACGTCTTGAAGCCGTTCTTGGACGGAAAATCGGTGCCGAAATAGCCGAAGACGAGCGTCAATTTCTCGTCCTGCGTCATCTCGGCGAGGACCAGCTTCGTCCGCTCGTCGGGGGAGAGCCTGGCGTTGCTCCAGGGCTGCGCCTGCTGGGCATTGGCGGGCGCGGCGGCGAGGCAGTAAGCGAGCGCGATCAGCGGAGCCGCGACGGCCCGGCGACGGATTGTCATGAATCCTCTCCCTGTTTTGTCAGCGTTGTCAGGGAGGGGTATAACAGGCCCGGTCGCTAACGCTACCGTGAACGCGCTTCCAGTTTCAGCTCGCTGCGCTTTTGCCCCTGGCATGCCCGCCCGACGAAGCCTGGCACCCGGCCGCGCAGCGCGAGCGACGCGCCCGACATGGCATCGAACCCGGACGCGCCGAGCACGGCAGCGGCGGGCGGCGCGCCGTCAACCTTTCTGGTCGGCCGGCACGCCGTCGATCAGGTGGCAGTAATAGGGGCCGCTTTCGGGCATGGTGATCGAAAGGAACAGCAATGTGTCGCCGTCGCTGTCGGTCCAGCGGATCGAGTCCATGATGCCGAGCCCGTCCTTCTTGCCCGGCGTGCCCGGGCCGTAGCGCGCGACGAGGATCTTGCGCCAATCCGCGCAGCTTTTCGGGTCTTTGGCGACTTGCCGCACGAAGACGAGCTTCTTGTGCTTCGCGTCGAAGTAGAATTCGGCGGTGAGCGCGATGTCGCCATCGGCATTGGGCGCGTCGGCGAGCATCCGGCGTCCCCAGACGTCGTTGTCCTCGCCCTTCCACGCCCGCGCCACCGCGCCGGGCATCGCGGCGAGCACTTGCTCCTGCGTCATCCCCCATTTGACCGGCGGCCAATCGGCGCTGGCGGGCATAGCCGTGAGCAGCATCGCGGCAACCGCCGCACCGGACTTCCAGTGATGCATGGCTTCCCCCTGGTAACGCGTGCCATGCGTAGCCGCTCGGGGGCCGCGACCGCAATCCGCTCAGTTGGGCTTGGGGCGCTCGATTCCCATGCGGCAAAGCGTGACAACGCGACCATTGTTTCCCGAGACTTCCAGATAGCTCAGGCGGTCGGGGGATATCGGGACGGTCCATGAAAGGACCGTCATCGCCGTCGGGCCGATAGGCAGGGTCACACCGGCCCGGCCAGCAGCAAGGGGAGGACCAGCATGCCCAGCCCGCGCAACCCGATCCTCACGGGAGGCTCGCCTTCAGCTCGTCGATCCACGGCCTGGCGACGCCGTCCGAAGGCGCGCGCCAGTCGCCGCGCGGGGAGAGCGCACCGCCCGCCGAGACCTTGGGCCCGTTGGGCTGCGCCGATCGCTTGAACTGGCTGGTCTGGAAGAAGCGGAACAGGAACTCCTCGAGCCACTTCGCGATCGTCGGCAGGTCGTACTGGTTGCGCCCCGCTGCCGGAAAGTCGATCGGCCACAAGCCCGCCTGCGCGTCCTTCCACGCATGCCAGGCGAGGAACGCGATCTTGGATGGCCTGAGGCCATGCCGCACGGTGTAGTGCAGGAAGAAGTCGTGCAGCTCATAGGGCCCGATCCGGTCCTGCGTGCTCTGCATCTTCCCCTCGGCGTCCGCAGGAACCAGCTCGGGCGAGATCTCGGTATCGAGGATCGCTGCGACCACTTCCGCAGCTTCGCCGGTGAATTGTCCCGTCTTGAGCGTCCAGCGGATCAGGTACTGGATCAGCGTCTTGGGCACGCCGGCGTTGACGCCATAATGGCTCATCTGGTCCCCGACGCCATAGGTGCACCAGCCGAGCGCGAGCTCGCTGAGATCGCCGGTGCCGACGACGAACCCGCCGTGGCGATTGGCGAGGCGGAACAGATAGTCGGTGCGCAACCCCGCCTGGACGTTCTCGAAGGTGACGTCGTAGACCTTCTCGCCCTTGGCGAAGGGATGCCCGATCCCCTCGAGCATCTCGCGCGCGGCGGGACGGATGTCGATCTCGGCGCCCGTGACGCCGAGCGCGTCCATCAGCTTCCATGCATTGCCTCTGGTTTCCTCGCCGGTCGCGAAACCGGGCATGGTGAAGCCGAGGATATCCGAGCGCGGCCGCCCGAGCCGATCGAGCGCCTTGGCCGCGACGATCAGCGCGTGCGTCGAATCGAGCCCGCCCGACACGCCGATGACGAGATGCCTGGTCCCCGTCGCCTCGATCCGCTTCCTGAGGCCCTCGACCTGGATGTTGAACGCCTCGTAGCAATCCTCCTCCAGCTTCGCCGGCGTGTTGGGAACGAAGGGGAAGCGGCGGAGCGTGCGCATCAGCCCGCGATCGTCGAACTCGGGCTGGTGCTGGAAGGTCACGCGACGGAAGCGCGTCTCGGGATGGCCATTGGCCGCGGCGCAATCGTTGAACGTCCCCATCCGGGCGCGCTCGAGCCGCAGCCGTTCGACGTCGATGTCGGCGCATACCACTTCGGTGGCGATGTCGAAGCGTTCGGTCGTCGCGATCAGCTCGCCGAGCTCGTGGATCATGCCCTGGCCGTCCCACGCCAAATCGGTCGTGCTCTCGCCCGGGCCCGAGGCCGAATAGACATAGGCCGCCACCGCGCGCGCCGATTGTGACGCGCACAGCATCGCCCGCTCGCGCGCTTTGCCGATCACGATGTTCGAGGCCGAAAGGTTGCACAGCACCAGCGCCCCGGCCATCGCGCCCATCGTCGAGGGGGGCAAAGGCGCCCAATAATCCTCGCACACCTCGGCATGGAAGACGAAGTCGGAAAGCTCCTCCGCCGCGAAGATCAGGTCGGTCCCGAAGGGGACGGTCTGCCCCGCGACCTGCATCTCCAGCCCGGTCAGTCCATGGCCGGGCGCGAACCAGCGCTTCTCGTAATATTCGCGGTAATTGGGCAGGTAGCTCTTGGGGGCCACCCCGAGCACGCGCCCGCGTGCGATGACAACCGCGCAATTGTAGATTCGCCCGCTGCGCCGCAGCGCCGCGCCTATGCACAGCACCGGCCTGAGCTTGAGGCTCGCGCGGACGATCTCGCCGATCCCGACCTCGGTCGCCTCGAGGATCGTGTCCTGCAGGTGCAGGTCGTCGATCGCATAGGAGGTGACGTTGAGCTCGGGGAAGACGAGCAGGTCGGCGCCCAGCTTGTCGCCCTGCTTCGCCAGCTCGATCGTCGCCGCGGTATTGGCGGCGGGGTCGCCCACGGTCGCCACCGGCGTGCACACGCCCGCGCGGATCATCCCCTGCCGGTGGAGCGAATAAAAGGGGTGGGGTTTCGCCATCAGATCGCCTCACCCAGCATCTGGAGACCCACTTCCAGACAGGCAAGCCGCACCGGCCCGCGCCCGACGTCTCCGAAATGCTCCTCGCGGTGCGCGGTCACCCCGTCGCGGCGCGCGCAGGCGAAATGGACGAGCCCAGGTTCGTCTCCCGGCGCGCCGCGGCCCGCAAAGCCCGTCACCGAAAGCGCGATATCGGCGCGGCTGCAGCGCAGCGCACCTTCGGCCATTGCGCGCGCGACCTTCTCGCTCACCGCCCCCTCGCGCTCGATCAGGTCGATCGGGATGTCGAGCTGCTCGGCCTTGGCTTCGTTGGTGTAGGTCACGAAACCGCGTTCGAACGCATGCGCCGCGCCTTCGACATCGGTGAGGAGCGACGCGAGCAGCCCCCCGGTGCAGCTCTCCGCGGTCGCGATGCTCAGTTGCTTGTCGCACGCCGCCTCGAGCAACGCCCGCGCGGCGCGATCGACCTTGTCGGGCAGCACGGGCGACAAAGTTTCGGTCATGCAACGTCCCTAGTCGTGCGAGGCTGGACCGTCCAGCATCGCCGGGGTAACGCCGCAGCCGCACAGGATTTCCGATTGATCGCCGCTAAACCCTTGATTGGCCGGATATGGCGCGCGCTCGATGCGCATCCGGCGCGCTCGGTGCTGATCGTCGGCGCGCTGGTCACGCTGGCGCTGGTCAACGTCAGGCTGTTCGCCGGGGGCGGGCCATGGTGGCGCGGCTGGGCGGACCAGAAGGCGTATCTCGAATCCGCGCGCGCCTTCCTCGCGCTCGATCTCGATCCGGCGCGGCACTGGTATCCCTTGCTCTACCCGCTCACCGGCGCACCCTTCGCCGGCATCCTCGCCGCGCCTTTCGTGCCTGCCAACATCGCCTGCTTCGCGCTGGCGTTCCTTGGTTTCCGCAAGGTCTGCGCGCGGCTGGGCGTGAGCGGGGCAGGGGCGGTATTGCTCTGGCTCGCCGCGGCTCTGCTCGACCCGCGCATCGCCAGGCTCTGGGTCGAGCCGTGGACGACCACGCTTTCCGCCGCGTTGATCTGGCTGTCGCTCGGTATGGTTGCCGACCATTTGGCCGGCGACCGGCCGACACCGCGCCGTGCAGCGCTGCTCGGCGCGCTGCTGGCCGCGATCCCGCTCGCCCGCCCAACCGACCTCGCGGTCGCCGCGATCATCGCGCCCTTCGCGCTGTGGAGGCTGCCGCTGCGCGCGTTCATTACCTTGGCCGGCGCGGCGCTGGCGGTGTTCGCCGCCTATCTCGCGTTGCATCTCGCCATCTACGGCGCGCGCTGGTCGGACTATGTGCTGCTCTCGCGCGAATACGGGCTCAATTTCGCAGACCTGCCCTGGAAGGCCTATGTCCTTCTCGTCGATCCGCAGCCCTGGTTTCCGGGCGAGACCGGGTTGCTCAGGGAGATGCCGTGGCTGTTGTTCGGCGCGGCAGGGCTGATCCTCGGTGGGTTCCGCCTCCGCGGACCGGCACGCGCGCTGTGGCTCTGTCTCGCCGCCGCGGCGCTCGCTTATTGCGTCATCCTGTTTGCCTATGTCGATTTGCTGCCCAGTGGCATGTGGCGCTTCAACAATATCCATTATTTCAAATGGTTGTTGCCGCTATTTGCGCTGGCGTCGCTATTGCTGATCCGCTGGGCGCATGAAATGCCGCGCTGCACTGCGGCCGTGCTGGCGGCGCTAGTCCTGCTCAGCTGCGTTCGCCCGCAGGCCGTCTTGGTCGGCCCGGCCGAGCCTGCCCGCGCGCTTCGCTTCGCGGCGCCCGCCGTGCCATGGGCCGAGCTCTACATGGCGCGCTCGGGCATCCTCGATGCGCGCGGAGCGTGGCGCAATTACTTCGACTATCACCAGATTCCGGACGGGCAGGAGACCTTCGTCGCCGTGGCGCTCAAGGGGCGCTTCGCCGGTGAGGAAATGTGGATGCCGTCGGGAGTGAACGATTGGCCGCTATCCGGTGCGCCGGGACGCACACCGCATTTCGCGGATCCGTATCCGCGCCGGCCGGTCGAGCGGTGGGGGACGCGCGTCGTGTTCGGCGGTCCCTGCTGGATCGTGCGCTGCGGTTGATGTTGCGGTGATCGCACTATTCGATCCCCGGCGAAGGCAGGGGCCCAGTTGCGAACGGCTCGATACTGGGCCCCGGCCTTTGCCGGGGAACAGTGGTTGGGTCAATCAAACCTTCGCCGAATAGATCATCCGCCCCGGCCCGAGCCGCTCGAACACCTTGGCGAGATCGTACTCGCCCACTGCAAAGCAGCCCTGGCTGCGGCCCAGCTTACCGTGCTTCGCGATCATGTCGGTGTTGGCGTACCACGCCGAATGCACCACGATCGCGCGGTCGAGCGCGTTGTTGTTGGTCGGATCGAGCCCCAGTAGCCGCTGCGAGTCGCCGTGCTTGCCGATATAATAATCGGCGGTGAGGAACGCGCCTTCGCAGGTCGCTTCCGAATTCACTTCGTTCGAGAAGCGCTGGAGCATCCCGCTATGCTCGGGATCCGACCCGATCCCGTGCGCGACGAGGAAGCTCTGCGTCTCGCCGGTGCCCACGTTCACGATATGGAAGCGCGGGCGATAGCTGGGCTGGGCGAAATCGGCGATCGCGATGCGGTCGTGCGAGGGGATCGCCATCGAATGCCGGTCGAGTGCTGCGATCGCCTTCTTGAACAGCTCGGGGCGGATGTTCGCGGGAATCTTCGGGCCGCGGGCGACTTCGGGCGCCTTGGGAATCGGCGGCACATAAGCCGGCGCGGGCGGCAGCAGGGCAGGCGCCATGGCGGTCTGCATCTTGGCCGCGCATGCGGAAACCGCTGCGCCGCTCGCCATGACGAGGGCCGATTTGAGAAGTGCGCGGCGCGTCTGCACCGTATCCATATCGTTCATAGCTACTCGAACTGCCCCTCAACCCATGCCCCGGAGGAAACTATAACAGGAAGATGGGAAGCGATTCCCTGAACTTCTGTCCCAAGTCCGGCGACTCGCCGTATCCATTGCCCGGTTCGCCGACGAAGCGCCGAATAGCGGCAACCTTTCCCCGCCGGGCGGCATGCGGTGGCGCGATTCGGCTTCGGCACCAAAATGGGTTAATTTCGTTAAGGAATCGGACCGGCAGTCCTGCCGGATCGGTTTGACGGAGACCCCCGGATGCGTTTCGGCATCGCCGCTGCCTTGCTGCTTGCCTGCCTTGTTCCCGCCGCGCCTGCGCTCGCCCAGATGCGCGCGGCGAGCGTCGCCGAGCGCGCGCCCGAGACGCTGCGCAACGGCCAGTACGTCTGGTACGACACGCCCGAGCTGATCCGTGCGAGCACTTCGCCCACGGAGATCTCGCTCGTCATCAGCATCGCCGATCAGCGCGCCTATGTGTACCGCGGCGGCAGGCTGATCGCCGCGACCACGGTCTCCACGGGGATGGACGGGCACGACACCCCGGTGGGCGAGTTCACCATCCTCGAGAAGAAGGTGTTCCACCGCTCGAACCTCTATTCGAATGCGCCGATGCCGTACATGCAGCGACTCACCTGGGACGGCGTCGCGCTCCATGCCGGCCACCTGCCGGGCTACCCGGCGTCGCACGGCTGCATCCGCATGCCGAAGGAATTCGCGCGCCAACTGTTCGACATCACGGCGATGGGCGGCAGCGTGACGGTCACCGACGCGCCGGTGTTCGCGCCGGAGAACGACATCTACAGCCCGCCCCCGCCGATGCTTGCCGCCGATGCTCGCTATCTCGGCGGCGAATCGTTCAACGTCGTGACGATGTCGGGTGAGCCGCCTTCGCTCGGCCCGGCGCCGCGGCCGGTCTCATGGGTCACGGGCCCCGCCCGCGAGATCGTCCAGCCGCTTCCGGCGGGCGGCAAGTAAATCTACTCTCCCGCAAGCGCGCGGTTGCGCTAAGGCGATCGCCATGACGACCATGTCCTTCGAAGCCGCCGCGCAGGCGCTGGTGGAAGTCGGCCGCCGGCTCGATGCGCGCGGCTGGGCGCCCGCGACTGCGGGAAACTATTCGATCCGCCTCGACGACGGCAGCTTCGCAGTGACGGTGTCGGGCTGGCACAAGGGGCGGCTGACCACCGACGGCATCATGCGGGTAGACGGCGAGGGCAGGGCTCTCACCCCCGGCAGGCCCTCGGCCGAGACTGCGCTGCATCTCGCTGTCTACCGGCTGTTCCGCGAAGCCGGCGCGGTGCTTCACGGTCATTCTCCGCAAGCGGTGGGCATGAGCCGTGCGACGCAGGGCAATCAATGGGTCTTCTCGGGGCACGAGATGCTCAAGGTCTTCCCCGGTCAGACCACGCACGAGACAGAAATCTGCCTCCCGATCGTCGACAACAGCCAGGACATGGCGGTGATCGAGGATGCGGTTCGTCCGAGGCTGCTGGAACCGGGCGCGGCGCCCGCCTATCTCATTCGCAGCCACGGGCTCTACGCCTGGGGCAAGGATGTGGACGAAGCCGAGCGCGTGCTCGAGGGCACCGAATGGCTGATCGCGGCCGAGCTGGCCGAAAGGGCATGGAAGCAATGACTCAGCTCCGGATTTTCGAAGAGGATGGCGGTGCGCCGGTCTTCGACACGCGCGAGCCCGGCAAGATCGCCGAGGCGCTGAAGCCGCTGGGCGTGCGCTTCGAGCAATGGCCGTCGCGTCCGCTCGCGGCCGATGCCGATCAGGAGGGCGTGCTCGCCGCGTTCGCGCCCGAGGTCGAGCGTCTGAAGGCGGAGAACGGCTACCGGTCGGTCGACGTCATCCGTATGGTTCCCGATCATCCCGAAAAGGCGAACCTGCGCACCAAATTCCTCTCCGAGCATCGCCATTCGGAGGACGAGGTCCGCTTTTTCGTCGAAGGCGAGGGGCTGTTCACGCTGCGCGAGGGCGGCAAGGTCTACGCCGTGCTCTGCGAGGAAGGCGACCTGATCTCTGTTCCTGCGGGGATGCGCCACTGGTTCGACATGGGGCCGAGCCCGCGCTTCACTGCGATCCGCCTGTTCACCAATACCGACGGCTGGATCGCCAACTTCACCGGCGACGCGATCGCCGAGCGCTTCCCTCGCCACGAACCCGCCTGACGTGACGGTGAAGCCCAAAGCCATTCTCCTCGACATCGAGGGGACGACGAGCAGCATCTCTTTCGTCGCCGACGAACTGTTTCCCTATGCTCGCAAGCATTTGGCAGCATTTGTTGCGAACAATCCTGAAATATCTGCGCCGATACTCGCCGAAGTCCCCGGCGACGATCCGGTGGCGACCTTGCTCCAGTGGATCGACGAGGACCGCAAGGCGACTCCGCTCAAGACGCTCCAGGGGCTGATCTGGGCCGAGGGCTATGCCGACGGCACGCTCAAGGGCCATGTCTATCCCGACACCCCCGAGGCGCTGCGCCGCTGGAACGCCGCGGGCATCCCGGTCCATATCTATTCCTCGGGCTCGATCGCCGCGCAGAAGCTGATCTTCGGCCATTCGATCGCGGGCAATCTCCTTCCCCTGCTCAGCGGCCATTTCGACACTACAACCGGCGGCAAGCGGGAGGCGGAGAGCTACGCGAAGATCGCCGCCGCGCTCGGCCTCGCCCCGCCCGACATCCTCTTCATCTCCGACATCCAGCCCGAGATCGATGCCGCCAGGGCGGCAGGCGTCGCGGCGCTGCTCATCGCGCGGGACAGCGATTCGGGCGATGTTCGCGACTTTTCGGAAGTGCTTCCATGATCCTCGAAGGCCAGCCCACCCGCTCGATCAAGCCCACCGGGGACGGCAAGGGCGTCTGCATCCTCGACCAGCGCAAGCTCCCTTGGGAAGTGAAGTGGGTCGAGCTGCGCGACGTCGATCAGGCTGCCGTGGCGATCCGCGAGATGTGGACGCGCGGCGCCCCGATGATCGGCGCCACGGCCGCCTACGGCCTCGCCATGGCGCTCGCGGCCGATGCCTCGGACGCGAACCTGCAGGCCGCGTACGACAAGCTGATCGAGACGCGCCCCACCGCGATCAACCTGCGCTGGGCGCTCGACACCGTGCGCGACGCCGTGAAGGACCTTCCCGAAGCCGAGCGCGCCGCCGCCGCCTTCACCCGGGCCGAGGCGATCTGCGACGAGGACGCCGATCTCTGCCGCTCGATCGGCGAGCACGGCCTCGAGCTGTTCAAACGGCTTCACGCGAAGCACCCCGACCGCCCGCTCAACATCCTGACGCATTGCAACGCCGGCTGGCTCGCCACGGTCGACTACGGCACCGCCACCGCGCCAATCTACCTCGCGCACGACGCCGGCATCCCGGTCCATGTCTGGGTCGACGAGACGCGCCCGCGCAACCAGGGCGCGCTGCTCACGGCGTTCGAGCTCAGGAACCACGGCATCCCGCACACCGTGATCGCCGACAATGCCGGCGGCCTGTTGATGATGAAGGGGCAGGTGGACGCCGTGGTGGTGGGCACCGACCGCGTGACGGCAAACGGCGACGTCTGCAACAAGATCGGCACCTATCTGAAGGCGCTCGCCGCGCACGACAACCAGGTGCCGTTCTACGTCGCATTGCCCTACACGACCTTCGACCCGAACACCGCGAGCGGCGCCGACATTCCGATCGAGGAACGCAGCGCCGCCGAGCTCACCGAGCTGACCGGACCGGCCGCCGACGGCGGAATCGAGACCGTCAAGGTCACCGATTCCCCCGCCGCCAATCCGGCCTTCGACGTAACGCCCGCGCGACTGGTGACGGGCTACATCACCGAGCGCGGCGTGCTCGACAGGATCTAGTTCGCGCCGGTCTTGACCGTCGTCGTCGTGGTCGTCGACGACGTCGTCCTCGCGGGCGCCGTGCGGACCACCTTGCGCGGCGCGGTGCGGCGCATGGTGGTGGTCTTCTTCTTGCTCGAATAGGTCCGCGCCGGCGCCGCGTTCGTCGTGTGATCGACGGTGGTGACGGTGGTGGTCACCGGCGTCGCGGCGGCGGCGCGCACCGCCGCGGCTTCGGCCGCTGCGGCGGATGCCGCCTGCTGCGCCTGCGCGGCGCGGGCATTGGCGGC
>JAEWCK010000160.1 GCA_023390675.1 Pseudomonadota bacterium | reverse complement strand
ATCACGCCGATATCGCCCTTGAGGTTCGTCGCGGCGACTTCGAAATCGTGGACGAAGGCGCCACCCGAAAGCTGGGTCGGGACTTCCTCGATCACGCGGAAGCCGAAATTCTCGAACACCGGCACGGCGTCGGAGAGCGCGAGCGCGCCGCCCTGCGCATAGAGCTTGATGCGGTATTCGCCGGGCTTGCCGGCATGCGGCGTGATGCGGACCGAGCGGTCGCCCGGGCCTTCGAGCGTCGCGATGCGCAGGATGTCGCGCGCCGCCTCCTCGGGCGTGCCGGTGGTGCGATAGGCCGCGGGAAAGGCATTGGCGAAGCGCAATGCGAGCCGCGTCGATGCCCCGCCGGCCTGTTCGGCGAGCGCCGCCTCGACCGCGGGCACCCAGCCGCGCATCATCCGCTCGAGCTGAGTGTCGAGCGCGTCGGCGTCGGGCATGGTGCCGCCCTGGCGCAGATCGAGCGTGTAGCGGAGCAAGGCGACGACGCCGTCCTCGAGCGCGATCGACCAGTTGATCAGCTTCGCGTTGGCCGCTTCCTCGAGCATCTCGCCGATCGCCTCGCGGCGCGTGGTGGTGACTTCGTCGCGCGGCAGCCAGACGAAGCCGAAGAGATGGCGGCCGAGCAGGCTCTTGACGAGGATCAGCTTCGAGCGCGGCCGGTCGGCGACCGACATCGAGGTAAGCACGAGCCGCTCGAGCGAGTCGGGATCGAAGGCAGTAGTCAGGTCGTGCGGCAGCGCGGTCAGTGCGTGCGCCATCGCCTTGCCGGTATGTCCCTTGGGATCGAAGCCGAACTTGCGCTCGAGCCCTTCGAGCCGCGCGCGAAGCACGGGGACCTCGTCGGGCGAGGCGAACAAGGCGGCGCTGGTCCAGAGGCCAGCATGGATCGACAGGCCGGTGACGTCGCTGCCGGTGAGGATCGGCACCACGACGATGTCGAGCGGCGCGCGGCGGTGCACGGTCGAGATCGAATTGGACTTGAGGAGCAAAGGCGCTTCGCCGCCCTTCCTGAAATAGTCGACCGCCGCTTTGCGCGAGGCTTCGGCGAGGATCGGCACTTCCAGCGTGAAGCGCGCGACGCCGAGCTGGTCGCTCGTCGTGCCGTCGGTCCGCCAATTCTCGTGCGCGAGCAGCGTCATCGCGCCATCGTGGAACCAGCGCAGCAGCTTCGCGCCTTCCTTGGACGGAATCGCGGCGGCGTCGGCGGCCATGGCGGTCTGGATCGCGCGCCAGTCCTCGACCGCTGCGCGGACCTGCTCGAGCGTGCGCTCCAATTCGGCGACGAGCGTGCGGCGCGTGCGCGCGTCGACGCGCTCCATCTCGATATAGATCATCGATTCGCGGCGCGAGTCCTCCGCGTCGGCGCCGATCGCGACGAGCTTGCCTGCCTTGTCGCGCGAAACCGGAATGACGGGGTGGATGATACGGAAGATCGCGATGTCGTGCGCGGCGATCCCGCTCGAGATCGAATCGACGAGGAAGGGCATGTCGTCGTTGATGACCGCGAGGCGCATCCCGCGCCGCTCGTCGTCCTGATAGGTTTCGAGCGCGATCCTGGCGGCGCCAGGCGGACGCGTCGCCGCGGCTTCGGCGACATAGCATGCCGCCTCGGCCCGCTCGGCCTCGTCAAATCCTTCCAGCTCCCCCGGCAGCGCTCCCTTGAGCAACTGCGCCTCGAACGCCTGCGTCAGCGACGTCATTGTGCTTTTCATGGAGATGCGGACTACGCCTGTGAGGTTACGACCTCAAGGCTTGCGCGGAAAAAGTAACAAGCGCGACGAATCGCCGCCGATGCGCGCAACGAAAGTGCGGAAATTCAGGCTGCCGCCTTGCGGACCGCACGTTCGATCAGCGGGCTGTCCTCGACCTTGGCGACGATATCGAGCCCGCCATGGCCCTGGCGCGCGAGCAGCACGACGAATTCGTCGGTCGACTGGATGTCGACATGCGCGATCGGCGGGCGCACGCGCAGCTCGGCCGCGATCCGCTGGAAGACGTCGGGCTTCGCGGGGGGGCGGCGATGGTCGCGCTCGGCCTTGACCACGCCCTTGATTCCGCCCTCGGCGGCTTCGAGAAACGCATCGAGCCCGCCTTCGGGCACGGCGTTGCGCTTCGCGTGGCTCAGCACCGCGGCGAATTCGGTGAGGCGAGTCTTGTCGTAATCGGCGCCGAAGACGAGCTTGACGCACGGCGTCATCGGCGCGCGCGCCTGGGCCGTGAGGCCATTGTCGGCGAGCATCGCGGCATAGGCGTCTTCATCTGCTTCGGCGGCCAGCGCGAAATCATAGGCGCGGGCCAGCGCACGATAGAGCGCCGAGCGGCTGCGCGTGTCCGAGGCGCGCGCTGCGGCAGCCGATTCGCGTGCGAGCGTGAGCTTGTCGGTGAGGCTCGCGTCGGCGGGCATTGGCGCGGGCGCAGGCTCGATCGGATCGAACCCGGCGCTCGGTCCGTCGGCCCAGACTGGCGCCACCACCGGATGGAGCGGCACCGCGCGGCGCGATTCCTCGATCTCGGCGTTGAGCCTGGCCTGCGTCTCGGCGTCGACCAGCTCCTTCCAGTTGATCACGCCGTAGATGAAATCGATCGTGTCCTCGTCCGAGGAGAAGGGCATCAGGATGCCGCGGTACATGGTGTTGTGGCCGCGCTGGCTGACGAACTCGGCCTCGAAGCCGATCGGCGCGCGGTTGGCGATGATCTGGAGATAATGGTCGGTGAGGCGCGAGAGCAGCGAGCGGCTGGGCACCTGCGCCACGTGCGTGATCGTCGGCTCGACGCCGCACTCCTCGCGCAGCGCGCGGCCGAGATAGCGGATCTGCGGATCCTCGACGCCGGCGGAGAAATCGAGCAGCACGCTGTGCGGGCCGAAATCGGCGATGTTGCCGGGATCGAGATCCTCGATCGAGGGATAGGCGCGACCGTGCAGCAGCGAGACCCAGTGATTATAGGCGCGCACGTGCATCCGCCGCTCGTCGGTGCCGATCTCCAGCGGGCGATCCGAAACGGCCTCGTCCGCCTCGACATCCCTACCCGTGTCGAGCGGATCGTTGATGCCGCGAGCCATGTCCATGCGCGTGCTCCACTCCGGGCCCAAGATGCGGCCCGCTTACCTGTCGGGACGCTTGTGCACCGCATGTGGTAAACGACGCGTAAAGCCGGGTTTGGCAGGGCGGGCGCGAGCAACGCGTTCGCAACGCTTGTCAGCCAGGGATCATGCTGGTAAGCGCGCCGCACTTCCGGGCAGAGATGACCCGGACGGGCCGCTTTAGCTCAGCTGGTAGAGCATCGCATTCGTAATGCGGGGGTCACAGGTTCGAGTCCTGTAAGCGGCACCACCACCTTTATCGCGTAGAAGCGAGCTGACGCAGGAGCAAACCTGGGGCCATGCGCTTTTTCCCGGATCGGGGAGGCCGGCCGCAACAGAGCGCTTCGACTTGGCGACCGTCAGCATGCTGCGCGGCTGCGACGTGAGGAAGATCGAGATTGGTGCCTCGTTGCGAAAGCGGTCGCATATTCCTCGTCCCCCACCGAGCTCCAATCCGGAGCTCCCTGCTACTGACTATGCCAGCGATAGCGGCGCCTGGTACGTCACTCCGCCAGACGCGGTGCGTTACCAAGATATTGCGCCAGTAGAACGAGCGCGGCCCCCGCATGGACCAGTCCGCCGGGTACCCACATGATCAGCCCGGCGAGCTGCTGATCCTCCGCCGGCGTCAGCCCGAAGGGCATCATGCCCATGGCGGCATAGCCGGCATACCAAGGGCTGGCCGACAGCGCCATCAGCGCGCCGAGCGCCCCGCCGACAACCGAAGTCACGAACAGGCACAGCGCTGCGAGCCCGCGGTTGGGCGTCTGCGTCACGCTCCACCAGAAGAGCAGCGCAGTAACCAGGAAGGAGAGGTGCTGCGCGATATGCCAGCCGGGATGGCCAAGCGCACGGTTGAACAGCGGCGGGGCATGCCATGCCCACATCGCCGCCGCCTGGAGCGTAGTCGCGAGCACCGGGTCGGCGAGGCGGCGCAAGAGCCCGGGAAAGGCGAGCCCCTGCCGGATCCGGCGCGGAAAGGCCCAGAGCATCACACCGAGCGGGCGCGACAGCGGCAGCAGCGCCGCGGCGACCAGCATGATCAACTCATGCTCGATCATGTGCAGCGTGAAGCTGCGCTCGCCGGCTTCGTGCAGCGGCGAGACGAGCGCACCCGCGAGCACGGTCCAGCCGGTCAGGAACAAGATCAGGCTCTTGCCCCGCGCGGCGCCGCCGCGTCGGCTGAGGCGGACGAAACCGATGGCGTAGAGCAGCAGCGCCGCCGCCAGCGGCACGAGCAGCCACGGATCGAGCGTCCAGCCCGGCGGCCCGGCCTCGATCGGATGCGCGCCGCCATGCGCCCAGGCGCACCCCGGCCCCAGCGTCAGCAGCACCGCGAGGATCAGGCGTGGCATTGCGGAATGATCAGCGATGAGACCGTCTGGAACAGGATCGCGAGCAGGAAGATCCCCGCCGCCAGCATGCCGGTGCCCGCAATGAAGCGTCGCGCACCGGCGTAAGGGTGGTCGGTCGCACCGGGCGTGCGCCAGACCGTGAGCGAGATCAGCCCGCCACCGATCGCCAGGGCCGCGCCGACCAGCCCGATGAGCACCATCGTCAGCGGTTCGGCACGGGTGCAGTCGAGCTGGGCGAGATCCGAGCCGGTCTGGTCGGAGAAGATCCAGCCGGCGATCCCGCCGACCCATCCGGCCCAGTGCAGCAGCCGCCTCATTGCGTCAGCCTCGGCACCCAATAGATCATTGCATAGACCAGCACCCAGCTCCCGACGATGAAGTGCCAGTAGAGCGCGTTTTCGCCGGTATCGACGAAGCGACGGCCCTTATATCCGTGCCTGGTGTGCATCAGAGCGGCGAGCACCAGCGTATCGACCCAGTCGGTTGCGAGGTGGATGGTGTGCATGAGCAGCAGCGCCCAGGTGATCGAGCCGTATGCGTTGCGGTCCCAGCCGATATTGAGATGGTCGTATTCGATGCCGCGGGTGACGAAGACCGCGAGCGGGATCAGGCTCATGATCACGAGCAGGACGCGCACGCGCTTCATGTCCTCGCGCTCGGCCGCGCGCTTCACCAGCACGTTCGGAATTTCGGAGAGGATCAGCAGCGCCAGGGTTGCCGTGCCCCAGAGCAGGTCGGGCGGCGCAGCGCTGGCGGGCCACTGCTTCTCCTGCGCCATCAGGAAGAAGTACGCCGCGAAGGCGAGCGCGAAGGCGGCGCCCTCGATCGTCATGAAGCCGACCACCCCCCACCAGGTGGTGCTGCGCGACCCGAAGCCGTGATCGGGCAGGTGCGATGCGTCGCCGACGAAGCGCGTGTCACTCATCGCCTTGCTCCGGCTTCACCTCGAGCGGATCGTGCGGCCAGAACCACAGGATCAGCGGCGGCGCCATGAGTAGTGCGCCCCACACGACGGCCCAGGGCGTGAAGATCGAGCCGACGAACGCCACCGTCGTTGCGATCGCCGCGAAGAAGGGCCAGGCATTGGGCGGCGGGCTGGCATCGCGCAGGTCCGGCATCGCGTCGATCGCCGTAGTGACGAGGACTTCACGCTTGTCGGCGCGCAGGCCGGGGATCACGGGCCGCCCCTCATCCCATAGCGGAGTGCGGCTCTCGACCACGGGAATATGGTCGAAATTGTAGCAGGGCGGCGGCGAGCCCGGCTTCCATTCGAGGCTTGGCGCTTCCCACGGGTTCGCGCCCGCCTTGCGGCCGTTGCGCAGGCTCCAGAAGACATTGGCGAGAAAGAGTAGCACCGAAGATGCGAACAGGAATGCGCCGACGCTCGAGACGAGGTTGAGCGTGTCCCAGCCGAGCCCGTGCGGATAGGTGTAGACGCGTCGCGGCATGCCGAGCAGCCCGGTCAGGTGCATCGGGAAGAAGGTGAGGTGGAAGGCGAGGAAAGAGAAGACGACGTTCCACTTGCCCAGCGGCTCGGCCATCATCCGACCGCTGAACTTTGGAAACCAATATGTGACCGCGGCCAGAAGCGGGAACACCGCACCGCCGATCAGCACGTAATGGAAGTGGGCGACGACGAAATAGCTGTCGTGGAGCTGGAGATCGAGCGGGACGCTCGCGACCATCACGCCGGTCAACCCGCCCATCACGAACGTGACGATGAAGGCGACCACCCACCAGAGCGGCGTCTCCCAGCGCGGCCGCCCGCTCCAGATCGTTGCGATCCAGCAGAAGATCTGCACCCCGCCGGGCAGCGCGATCATCATGCTCGCTGCGGTGTAGAAACTGTAGCCGACGCGCGGCAGCCCGGTAGCGAACATGTGGTGGACCCAGAGGCCGAAGGCGAGCAGCCCGATCGAGACCACCGCAAGCACCATCAGCGGATAGCCGAACACTTCGCGCCGGCTGAACGTCTCGACGATCTGGCTGACGAAGCCGACCGCGGGGATGAAGATGATGTAGACCTCGGGGTGGCCGAAGAACCAGAAGAGGTGCTGCCAGAGCAGCGCGTCGCCGCCCTCGGCCGGGTTGTAGAATTGCGTGCCGACGAGCCGGTCCGAGATCAGGAAGCTCGAGGCCAGCATCACTGCGGGCATCGCGAAGACGATCATGAAGCTCGTCACCAGGATCGACCAGGAGAAGAGCGGCATGCGATTGAGCGACATGCCGGGCGCGCGCTGCTTGAGGATCGTGGTGATCAGCTCGACCGCGCCCGCCAGCGCCGCCACTTCGGTGAAGGTGATCAGCTGCGCCCATACATCGGTGCGCTTGCCCGGCGAATATTCGGGACCGGCGAGGGGCACGTAGCTGAACCAGCCCGCCTCCGGCCCGACGTTGAGCAGGAACGCGATCCACAGGAAAGCGCCCCCGAACAGGTAGATCCAGTAGCTGAAGGCATTGAGGCGAGGGAAGGCGATGTTGCGAGTCCCCATCATCAGCGGGACCAGGAAGACCGCCATCGCCTCCATCACCGGCACGGCGAAGAGGAACATCATCGTCGTGCCGTGCATCGAGAAGATCTGGTTGTATCTGTCGGCGCTGATCAGGCCGCTCTCGGGCCTCGCGAGCTGCGCGCGCATGATCAGCGCGAGCACGCCGCCCAGCGCCAGGAACACGAAGGCAGTGACGATGTAGCGCCGCCCGACGCGCTTGTGGTCGACCGTCGTCAGCCAGCCCCGGAAGCCGGGCGCGTCGGACCAGGTCTTCTCCAGCACCTTGTGCAGTTCCTCGCCGGTGAAGTCCGGCCCGTCGAGCCGGCTCATTTGAGCGTCTCGAGCCAGGCGACCACGTCGGCGCGCTCCTGCGGCGTCAATGGGATTTTGGGCATGCGGTTGCCGGGCTTGATCGCCTGCGGATCGGCAATCCATTTGTCGAGCCACGCGCGCGTGTCGGGCAGCTCGCCGGCCGCGAGCGTCGCGCGGCTGGCTACGCGGGTGAGATCAGGCCCAACGCGGCCATAGGCTTCGGTGCCGGTGATTGCGTGGCAGGCCGCGCATTGTCGCCCGGTGACGATCGCGAAGCCGTGTTTCTGCGCTTCGGTCTGGGGCGCCCGCGCAGGCTGAATCGATTTTGCCGCCCAGGCGGCGAACTGCGCGGGGGTCTCGACGATCACGTCGAGCGCCATGTGCGCGTGCTGGAGTCCGCAGAATTCGGCGCATTGCGCGCGGAAATGGCCGAGCTGGCGCGGAAGCAGCTGGAGGTCTGCGCTGCGGCCGGGGATCAGATCCTGCTTGCCCGCGAGGTTAGGGATCCACAGCGAATGGATCACGTCGTCGGCGACGAGCTCGATCTGCACCGGCACGCCCAGCGGCAAGTGAATCTCGTTGGCGGTGGTGATGTTCTTCGACTGGTCGGTGCCGGTATATTGCACCTCCCACCACCATTGCTGCGCCGCCACCTTCAGGTGAAGCGGCTTCTGGCCGTGACCGGCGAAGAACAGTCCGCGATCCGTCGCGTAGCTGGCGAGCGTGAGGCCGAACAGGCCGACGGTGATCAGCATCGCCCAGCCTGCGACTGTCACGCGCAGCCGCTTCTCGTTGTCGCCGCCGCGGTCCTTACGCCACAGCGCCCAGGCGAGGAAGACCAGCACGAGCAGAAAGAAGAAGCCGGTCACGCCGAGGAAAATATTGAAAAGGCTCGCGGTCATCGCGGCGTGGTCGCCCGCCGGATGGAACGCGGACTGGATCGCGCTCATCGGCTGCCCGCATCCTCGTTGCTGTCGTGCTGCGGCTTTCGGCTCTCGAGCGTGATCGGCGGGGCGTTGGCGGCGGTGTCGCCGCGGCTCGGCGGCACGTCCTTGGCAGCCTGCCCCGCCATCGCGCGAACATAGGCCGCGATCTGCCACATCTGCTCCTCGGTCAGCAGCTTGCGGTAGCTCGGCATGCCATTGGGGCGGCCCTGGATCAGCGTCGCGACGATCTGCGGGCTCGATGAGCCGTAGATCCACTGGTCGTCGATCAGCGGCACGCCGATCCCGCCACCGCCATGGGCGTGGCATTCGACGCAGTTGAACTCGGTGTAGAGCCGCTGACCCTCGCCGACGTGCCAGGCGCTCTTCTCGAATTTCTCGATTCGCGGGTCGGGCCTGGCCGGAGTCGATCCGCCCGCGATCACCGTCGTCGTAGTGGCGAGTTCGGCTTGGCTGAAGGGGATTTGCGGCTCGGTTTCGCGAGTTTCGCGGTGGCATGCCGCGAGCAGCGCGCATAACAGCAGCGCCCGAAAACGCATCGTTCCCCTCACATGTTGTTCCACGTTGAAACTTTGCAGCGCGCCGAAAGTTTCGAAGGAAAGTCGTGTGATCTGAGGGGTTTAACATATGTTAGTACGGGCCTTGGCACTGCTCGGCCTGACCCTGCTAAGCGGTTGCGATCGCAGCACCTCCACCGGCCGCGCCGATGCCAGCCAGCCACGATCCGAAACCGAGACCAAAGCGCTGGCGTCGGGCCGCGCGGTGGCGCCCGCCGCCGCCTCCCCGGAAGAGGACGGGCAATGGACGATGCCGTCCAAGGATTACGCCAACACGCGGTTCAGCGGTCTGACCCAGATCACTCCGCAGAACGCAGGCCAGCTCCAGCTCGCGCTGACTTTCACTTCGGGCACCACGCAGGGGCAGGAATCGGCGCCAATCGTGGTGGGCGACACGCTCTATCTGGTCACGCCCTATCCCAACACGCTCTACGCGATCGATCTCAACAAGGCGGTCAATCCTTATAGCCCTGGCCCTGTCGCCAAGTGGAAGGTCAATGCGATGGCTGATTCCGCTTCGCAGGGCGAGGCGTGCTGCGACGGAGTCAATCGCGGGCCGACCTATGCGAATGGCACGGTCTATTTCAATTCGCTCGATTCACACACGCTCGCGGTCGACGCGAAGACCGGCAAGCTCAAATGGAAGACCCAGGTCTGGGACTATACCAAAGGCGAGACGATGACGATGGCGCCCTTCGTGGTGGGCGACAAGGTGATCGTCGGCAATTCGGGCGCCGAGTTCGGCGCGCGTGGCGGCGTGGCGGCGCTCGACGCGAACAGTGGCAAGATCGTCTGGAAGGCCCTTGCCACCGGTCCCGACAAGGACGTGCTGATCGATCCCGCGGTCTTCAAGCCGTTCTACCCGCAATATAAGGGTGCCGATCTCGGCACGAAGAGCTGGCCCGGCGACAGCTGGAAGATCGGCGGCGGCGGAACCTGGGGCTGGATCAGCTACGATCCCGAGCAGAACCTGATCTTCCACGGCACGTCGAATCCGTCGCCCTGGAACCACGAGGTCCGCCCCGGCGACAATCTGTGGACCGACGCGGTGTTCGCCCGCGATCCCGAGACCGGCAAGGCGCATTGGGCGTATCAGTACAGCCCGCACGACCTGTGGGACCATTCGGGGATCAACGAGAACATCGTCCTCGACCTCCCTTGGCAGGGCAAGGTCCGCAAGGTGATCATCCGGCCCGAGCGCAACGGCTATGTGTACGTGCTCGACCGCACCACGGGCGAAGTGCTGTCGGCGGACCAATATGTGCCCAACACCGTGTCGGACGGGGTAGACCTGAAGACCGGGCGTCTGCGCCAGAGGCCCGAGATGATCCCGAGCCACGGCAAGACCGTCCGCAACGTCTGCCCCAATGCGCCGGGCGCCAAGGACTGGAGCCCGAGCGCCTTCAGCAAGGTCACTGGCTGGCTCTACGTGCCGCACAACAACCTGTGCATGGACTGGCTGCTTGGCACGCCGCACTACATCAAGGGCACGCCCTATATCGGCGTGACGCCGCGCTTCTTTCCCGGCCCCGGCGGCAATGCAGGCGAGTTCATGGCGTGGGACCCGGTCAATCGGCGCAAGGCTTGGACGATCAAGGAGCGTTGGCCGGTCTGGAGCGGCGCCGCGGTCACAGCGTCGGGTCTCGTCTTCTACGGCAATCTGGAAGGGTGGTTCAAAGCGGTAGATGCCAACACCGGCAAGCTGCTCTGGCAATATCAGACGGGCTCGGGAATCATCGGCCAACCGACGGTGTTCAAAGGTCCAGACGGGCGCGAATATGTCGCCATCATATCCGGGATCGGTGGCTGGATCGGTTCAATGGTGTCGCACGATCTCGATCCGCGCGACCCCACCGCTGCCAAGGGTTGGGGCAACATGACCGCGGATCTCAAGAAGGTCACGCAAAAGGGCGCCGGCACGCTGTTCGTCTTCGCGCTTCCGCGCCCGGCCCAGTCCAGGCCATAGCCGGCAAACCTCTGCGCGGCACTTTCGGTTTCCGTGGCTTTGCGCCGCGTCCGCCTGCCGTCGCCAGTGCGGCAGACATCCGGAGTGCATGTTTCGATAGCCGCGCGCCCGCGGCTATAGTCACTGGTCCGCGGCGTTCGCTTCGTACTGATCGATCAGCTCGAGCACGTCGGCGATCAGGTTGCGCATCGCGGTGCGCGCCGCGTCCGCGTCGCGCGCTTCGATCGCGTCGCGCACCCTGGCGTGATCGGCGACATTTGCGGTGCGGCCCTTCAACCGGTTGGTGAGGCGGATCGACGTGCGCAGCGCCGTGCCGACGACGTCGCGGAACTGGGCGTAGAATGGATTGCCCGAGGCGCGCAGCACCGCGACGTGGAAGGCGATGTCGGCTTCCAGCGTATCGTCGGTGCCCTCCTCGGCTGCCTCCATCCGCTGCAGCCCGCTGGTGATCCGCCGCAGATCGTCGTCATCGGCGAAGCGCGCGGCGAGCGCCGCGGCCTCGGGCTCGATCGCGACGCGGAGCTGGTTGAACTGCTTGAGGAGGTCGACCGAGAATTGCCGCTCGAGCAGCCAGCGCAGCACATCGGTGTCGAACAGATTCCACGACGTGGTCGGCTCGACGACGGTGCCCTGACGCGGACGGGCGCTGAGCAGCCCCTTGGCGGTCAGCATCTTGACTGCCTCGCGCGTCACCGAACGGCTGACGCCGTGCTGCTTGGCGAGCTCGGCCTCGGTCGGGAAGGGCTGCCGGTCGTAGCGGCCGGTGACGATCGCGCGCCCGAGACTGTCGAGCAGCCCATAGGTCAGGTTCCGGCCCAGC
The DNA here is from genome assembly GCA_023390675.1 of Pseudomonadota bacterium. Taxonomy (GTDB): domain Bacteria; phylum Pseudomonadota; class Alphaproteobacteria; order Sphingomonadales; family Sphingomonadaceae; genus Sphingomonas. Next base: position 8,758 of record JAEWCK010000160.1, on the reverse strand, counting down.
TCGGGGCGCACTTCATCGAACTGTCTGGAAAGTCCGATCGACACTTGCCCCTCTTCCTTCTGCACCTTCGCCGTTGCAGCACGGCTTAGGCAGTTTCGCGGCCGAACGCTAGACAGGCCTAATTAATACGATAAATGTGCAAGCCAGCCGACGCTCGCCAGTTGGCGGCTTCAGGAGGGGGAGCAAGCGTGACCAGTCTCTCGCAGATCGATCTGATCGTCGTCATTGTCTACGCCATCGGCATCTTCGGGCTTGCCCAGTGGGTGAGCCGCGAGAAAGCGGGGCACGAGAAGGATTCGAGCGACTATTTCCTCGCCTCGAAGAACCTGCCCTGGTGGGCGATCGGCGCGTCGCTGATCGCGGCCAACATCTCCGCCGAGCAGATCGTCGGCATGTCGGGATCGGGCTATGCGATCGGCCTCGCCATCGCGTCGTACGAATGGATGGCGGCGGCGACCCTGCTGATCGTCGGCAAATGGTTCCTGCCGATCTTCCTCGCCAACAAGATCTACACGATGCCGCAGTTTCTCGAGCAGCGCTTCGGTCCGACGATCCGGACGGTGATGGCGGTGTTCTGGCTCATCCTCTACGTCTTCGTGAACCTCACTTCGATCATCTGGCTGGGCTCGATCGCGGTCACGCAGGTGGCCGGCGTCAACCAGGACGTGGCGCTGATCGGGCTCGGCGCCTTCGCGCTGCTCTATCAGCTGCGCGGCGGGCTCAAGGCGGTGGCGCTCACCGATATTGTGCAGGTGACGTTGCTCGTGCTCGGCGGGCTGATCATCGCCTATCTGACGCTGAGCAAGATCGGCGGCGATGCGGGCATCTTCGGGGGCTTCGCCGAGCTCACGCGTCGCGTGCCCGATCATTTCGACATGATCCTCTCGCCCGACAATCCGCACTACAAGGACCTGCCCGGCATCGCCGTGCTGGTGGGTGGCATGTGGATCGCCAACCTCAGCTATTGGGGGTTCAACCAGTATATCATCCAGCGCGCGCTGGCGGCGAAGAGCCTGCCCGAGGCGCAGAAGGGCGTGATCTTCGCGGGCTTCCTGAAGCTCCTGATGCCGGTGATCATCGTGCTGCCGGGGATCGCCGCGGTCGTTCTCGCGCCCGGCCTCGCCAAGCCCGATCAGGCCTATCCGACGATGATGGCGCTGTTGCCCACCGGGCTGCTCGGCCTCGTCTTCGCTGCGCTGATCGCCGCGATCATCGCGTCGACCGCGTCCAAGATCAATTCGATCGCGACGATCTTCACGCTCGACATCTACGCCAAGCGCAAGGGCGTGCAGAGCCGCGCCGAGGATGCGGCGGGCACCACCGCGCATGAGAAGCATCTGGTGCTTGTCGGGCGGATCGCCGCGATCGTCGCGATCGTCATCGCGATGGCGACCGCGCGGCCGCTGCTCGGCAGCCTCGACCAGGCGTTCCAGTACATCCAGGAATTCTCGGGCTTCGTGACGCCGGGGATCACGGTGATCTTCCTGCTGGGCCTGTTCTGGCCCCGCGCCACCGAAGCGGGCGCGCTCGCCGGCGCGATCGCATCGGTGGTGCTGAGCTTCGTCTTCTGGTTCCCGGCGAAATGGGGCGGGGTCGAAGCGCTCAATGCGGTGCCCTTCATCAACCGGATGAGCATCGTCTTCTTCGCCTCGCTGGCGCTGGCGGTGGTCGTCTCGCTGATCAAGCCCGCGCGGGTCGAGAGCAACCGGATCACGATGGAGGGTGTCACCTTCCGCACGCGAACCGGGTTCAATATCGCGGCGGCGATCATCATCCTCATCCTGATCGCGCTTTACGCGACGTGGTGGTGAGTCCCGGTGACGCCTTTCTCGCCGTCGATTGGGGGACGACCAACCGCCGCGTCTTCCTGATCGAAGGCGGCGAAGTCGCGCGGACCGAGCGCGACGATCGCGGCGTGACTGCCGTCGAGGATTTCGAAAGCGAGGCGGCAGCGATCCGCGCGCGCTTCGGCGACTTGCCGTTGCTGATGGCGGGGATGGTCGGATCGAACATCGGCTGGCGCGCCGCGCCCTATGTGCCCGCGCCCGCGGGGATCGCCGAGCTGGCCGCCAGTCTGCTGCGGATCGATGCGCGCACGGCGATCGTCCCCGGCGTCTCGACGCGGAGTCCGGCGGACGTGATGCGCGGCGAGGAAGTGCAGCTGCTAGGCGCAGTGGCGGCCGGGCTCGTGCCTGCCGACGCGCTGGTCGCGCAACCCGGCACGCATTGCAAATGGGTGCGGATGGACGGTGGTCGGATCGCGGACTTCACTACGGCGATGACCGGCGAGCTGTTCGCGCTGCTCCGCAAGCACGGTCTGCTCGCCGTGCAGCTCAGCGGCGAAGTGACGCCGGGCGCAGCGTTTCGCGACGGCATCGAGGAGGGGCGCAGGCGCGATCTCGCCGCGTCGCTGTTCGGCATCCGTGCTGCCAAATTGCTTGGTGAACGCGACGACGCCGAAGCTGCCAGCTTCGCCAGCGGGCTGCTGATCGGCAGCGACGTCGCCGCGCGGTTCGACCATGCGGGGCACGATTCCGTGCACATCCTCGCCGATCCGATGCTGGGCGGCCTCTATGCCGCGGCAGTGGAAGCCCATGGACGGCACGCCTATGTCGTCGACAGCCACGCCGCGTTCGTCGCGGGGATCATCGCCATCGAGAGCCAGTCATGAGTAACATCGCAGAATTCGATGCCGCCTTTGCGCGTTGCCCGCTGATTGCGATCCTGCGCGGCGTGAAGCCCGACGAAGTCGAGGGGATCGGCGACGCGCTGGTCGATGCCGGCTTCACGCTGATCGAAGTGCCGCTCAATTCGCCCGATCCGCTCGAGAGCATCGCCCGGCTCGCGAAGCGCTTCGCAGGGAAGGCAGTAACGGGCGCGGGCACGGTGCTGCGCGAGGCGGAAGTCGCTGCAGTGCGCGCGGCGGGCGGCACGATGATCATCTCCCCCAATGCCAACCGCCAGGTGATCGCAGCAAGCGCGGCGGCAGGGCTGGTGTCGCTCCCGGGCGTCGCGACGCCGAGCGAGGCGTTCGCCGCGCTCGACGCCGGGGCGACCGCGCTCAAGCTCTTCCCCGCCGAGGGTGCGAGCCCGGCCGTGCTCAAGGCAATGCGCGCGGTGCTGCCCCGCGAGACGCGGGTGCTGCCGGTGGGCGGGATCGCGCCCGACAATATGGCGCCGTGGCTGGAGGCCGGCGCGGCGGGATTCGGCATCGCTTCGTCGCTTTACAAGCACGGCTTCGATGCCGCCGAAGTGGCCGAGCGGGCCAAGGCTTTCGTTGCGGCGCTGGGTCAGCTTTCGCGATAGTCGGCGGGGTTGATGCCGTAGCGCGAGAGCTTGTCGTAGAGCGTCTTGCGCGGAATGCCGAGCAGCGCGAGCGCCGCGCCGAAATTGCCGCCGACCGAGGCCAGCGTCTCGCGCAGCACCGTCGCTTCGAACTGCGCGACGCGCTGGGGAAGCGGCAGTGCGGGCACCGCGGGCGCGCCCGGCGCCGCATCGGCCATGCCCAATGCGAAGCGATGCGCGAAGTTGCGCAGCTCGCGGACATTGCCCGGCCAGTCGTGCTCGAGCAGGTGCGCGCGCACCCGGCCGTCGAGCGGGGGCGGCTTGCGGCCGAGCTTCTCCGCCGCCTCGCCCAGGAAGTGCGCGAAGAGCAGGGGCACGTCGGCGCGGCGCTCGCGCAGCGCGGGAAGGCGTAGCCGGATTACGTTGAGACGGTAGTAGAGATCGTCGCGGAACCGCCCCTGCGCGACCGCATCGCCAAGATCGCCCTTCGCCGCTGCGATCACGCGCATGTCGAGCGCGCGCGGGGTGTCGCCGCCCAATGGCATCAACTCGCGCTCCTCGAGCACGCGGAGCAGCTTGACCTGCACGCCGAGGCTCATGCTGTCGATCTCGTCGAGGAACAGCGTGCCGCGGTTCGCGCTCTCTATCCGCCCGGCGCGCGGTCCCGTCCTTCCGTCGGTCGAGCCGAACAGCTCGGCCTCGGCAAAGGCTTCGGGCAGCGCGCCGCAATTGACCGCGACGAAAGGCCGCCCACGCCGCGCCCCGCCGCGGTGTAGCAGCAGGGCGGCGAGCTCCTTGCCCGTGCCGGTCTCGCCTTCGATCAGCACGTCGAAATCGGCGCGGGCGACTTCGCCGATCATCTCGCGCAGCTGGCGCATCACCGGAGTCTCGCCGATCAGCGGGAAGCTGTCCTCGGCGACGATCGCCGCCTCGCGCAGGCGGCGATTGTCGAGGACGAGGCGGCGGCTATCGATCGCGCGGCGGACCGAGGCGATCAGGTGATCGGCGGCGAAGGGCTTGGTCAGGAAATCGAACGCGCCGTCACGCAGCGCGCCGAGCGCCATCGGCACATCGGCATGGCCGGTGATCAGGATCACCGGAATTTCGGCGTCGATCGCGCGGACGCGGGCGAGCAGCTCGAGCCCATCGACGCGCGGCATGCGGATGTCCGAGACGAAGATTCCGGCGAAATCGGCATCGATATCGGCGAGCGCCTCCTCGGCGCCTTCGAAGGGGCGCGCGGCGATCCCTTCCAGCTCGAGCGATTCGATGTTCGCCTCGCGCAGCTTGGCGTCGTCATCGACGAAGCGCACCTCGATCTCGCGCATCTCAAGCATGGGCAGCGTCCCTGAGGGTGAGTGCGAAGGCAGCGCCGCCGAGCGGGGAGGGGACGAGCGCCAGCTCGCCGCCGAATTCACGGGCGATGTCGCGCGCGATACCGAGGCCGAGGCCGAGGCCGTCGGCCTTGCCGGTGACGAAGGGGGTGAAGAGATTGTCGGCGAGATCGGGCGCGATGCCGGGGCCGTTGTCGGCGATGGTGACGACGACTTCGTCCTCGGCGGAGACGCGGATCGCGAGCCGGGGGGCGTCGGTCCCCTCGAGCGCATCGAGCGCGTTCTGGAGCAGGTTTACGAAGATCTGCTCGAGCCGCGTCGCGTCGGCCACGACTTGCGGATCGCCTTCGAGCGCCGGCCGCTCGATCGACACTTTCGAGCTGCGGATGCGATCGCCGATCAGCAGCAGCGCGCCTTCGATCGCTGCGCTCAGCGAGACGGTGGCGATGCTCGGCGCACCCCGGCGGGCGAAGCGGCGCAGCTCGGCGGTGATCCGGCCGATGCGATCGGTGAGCTCGATGATCCGGTCGAGGTTGCGGCGCGTGCGCGCGGTCTCGGCGCGGTCGAGCAGGCGGACCGCGTTCTCCGCAAAGGTACGGATCGCCGCGACGGGCTGGTTGACTTCGTGCGCCACGCCTGCGGTGACCTGGCCGATGATGCCCAGCCGGTTGGCCTGTGCCAGTTCCTCGCGCGCGAGGCGCAGGCGCATGTCGGCGCGCTGGCGCTCGCTCGATTCGGCGCGCAGCTCGGCGGTGCGGCGCTCGACCTCGAGCTCCAGCAGCCGCCGGCTCTCGCGCTGGAGCACGGTCTTCTCGTGCGCGCGGATGATGAGGCCGATCGCGACGACGAGCAGGATCGCGGCGGCGAGCAGCAGCTCGCGGACCAGCGCGCCGGGCGTCGCCTCGAACGGATCGAGCGGCTCGAGGTGGCGCAGCGTCCAGCCGGGCAACGCCACCGCCAGCTCGCCCGTGACGAAGCGTCGTCCGCCGGCGTCGGTCATCACGGCATCGCCCGCCCGCGCCGGCGCGGCGATCGAGGCGAGCTCGCTGAAGCGCCAGGCCGGCTGGCTGGTGAGCAGCACCCGCCGGCTCGCGTCGTAGACGATCGTCGATCCGCTGCCCGATCGCCACTGCGCCTCGATCCGGTCGAACTCGACCTTGACCACGATCACGCCGATCGGCCTGCCGTTCGCCGCGACCTGTTGCGAGAGAAACAGGCCTGGCCGGTGCGTGACCGCGCCCAGCGCGAATTCCTCGGCATGGCCCTGCGCGAGCGCGTCGCGGAAATAATTGCGGAAGCGATAGTCGTGCCCGACGAAGCTGGTCGACAGCCGCCAGTTGCTTGCGGCGATCGCGATGCCGTTGGTGTCGAGCACATAGATCACTGCGGCGTTGGTGCGCGCTGCGAGCGATTCGAGCTTGGCGTCGACGCGCGGCAGCACGCCGGGGCTGCGATCGAGCGCGGCGCGGATCTCCGGATATTCGGTGAGCACGAGCGGGAGCAGCCGGTATTTCTGCAGCTCGCTCGCGAACAGCCCGGCATGGGTGCGCGCCATCTGCTCGGCGGCGCGGCGGCCGTCGGCGACTGCCCAGGCGTCCGCCCAGCGGAGCGCGAAGAACGCCGCCGCCGCGAGCAGCAAAAGCCCCGTACCGGCCGCAAGCGCGAGCCGGCGGCGCAGCGGAGTCAGACGGGCAGGGCGAATCGATTCGCGCTCCATATTGGCGAAATGTCGCACAAACGGCCCCGCGATGCGCGGATTTTCGCACATTAACACCGGTGTCATCGGTGTCGCTTTCGATAAAACCCTTGAATATCAATATGGTGGACAATTCCGGAATTTTGGTTGGGAGCGCCTCGCCGCTTACCTATCCTTCGCGCAGAGCTGAAAAGGCCGGGCGGCGCCCGCCGTCGCGTCGATGGGAGAGAGTGAATGGGGTTCGCCGCGGTCGATTCCGCCGACCAGCCGCGTCGCGGCGGCATCGCGCGCACGACCTATTTCTATGTGATCCTCGCCATCGTCGCGGGCGCTGCGCTCGGCATCCTCTGGCCCGCCGGGGGCGAGGCGATGAAGCCGCTCGGCGACGGGTTCATCAAGCTCGTGCGGATGATCATCGCGCCGATCATCTTCCTCACGGTTGTCACCGGTATCACCGGCATGCGCGAGATCGGCGCGGTCGGCCGGGTCGCGGCCAAGGCCTTCCTCTATTTCCTCGCGCTCTCGACGCTGGCGCTGATCCTCGGGCTCGTCGTCGCCAACCTCGTCCAGCCGGGCGCGGGCATGCACATCGATCCGCGCACGCTCGATGCGCACGCGGTCTCGACCTATGTCGCGCAGGCGCACGAAGCGAGCATCACCGGCTTCCTGCTCGCGATCATTCCCGACACCCTGCTCTCCGCGCTCACCGAAGGCGCGCTGCTCCAGGTGCTGCTCGTCGCGATCCTGTTCGGCGTGTCGCTCTCGCTCGCCGGCAAGGCGGCGCGGCCGCTGGTCGACCTGCTCGACATGCTGCTCCAGGTGATGTTCCGGCTCGTCGCGATCGTGATGTGGGCCGCGCCGGTCGGCGCGTTCGGCGCGATCGCCTTCACGATCGGCAAATACGGGCCGGGGACGCTGTACGATCTCGGCAAGCTGATCGGGACCTTCTACGCCACCTCGATCTTCTTCGTCGTCGTGGTGCTCGGGGCCGTCGGGTTGCTCAACGGCTTCTCGATCCTCCGGCTGATCCGCTATCTGCGCGCCGAGCTGCTGCTCGTGCTCGGCACGTCGTCGTCGGAGACCGCGCTACCCGGGCTGATCGACAAGATGGAGCGCGCCGGATGCGCGCGGCCGGTGGTCGGGCTCGTCGTGCCGACCGGCTATTCGTTCAACCTCGACGGCACGAATATCTACATGACGCTGGCTGCCTTGTTCATCGCGCAGGCGACGGGCACGCATCTTTCGATCTGGGACGAGCTCCTGCTGCTCGGCGTCGCGATGCTGAGCTCGAAGGGCGCCGCAGGCGTCACCGGCGCGGGGTTCATCACGCTCGCTGCGACGCTGACCGTGGTGCCCTCGGTTCCGGTCGCGGGAATGGCGCTGATTCTCGGGATCGACCGCTTCATGAGCGAGTGCCGGAGCCTGACCAATTTCATCGGCAACGCCGTCGCGACGATCGTCGTCGCACGCTGGGAGGGCGCGCTCGATTCGGGGCAGCTCGATCGCGCGCTGCGCGGCAAGCCCGAGCCCGCTCCGCCGATAGGCGCGCTGCAGGCCGAAGCCGCGGAATAACGAAAAGAAGAAACCAACAAATCGGGGATGGGAGAGTGAAAATGAAAGCACATCGCAGGATTTCGACCGCCGCCCTGCTGGGCAGCTCGGGCATCGCACTTGCGCTCGCCATGCCGGCGCACGCGCAGGACGCGCCCGCCGATCCGGCCGCGGCGACGCAGGAAGCGCCCGCCGCCGACGCGCAGGACAGCTCGCAGGATATCGTCGTCACCGGTTTCCGCTCGAGCCTCGCCAGCGCGATCAACGTCAAGCGTCAGACGACCGGCGTGGTCGACGTGATCAAGGCCGAGGACATCGCGGCCTTCCCCGACCAGAACCTCGCCGAATCGCTCCAGCGCATCCCGGGCGTGGCGATCACCCGCGTCGGCGGCGAGGGCCGCCAGATCTCGGTGCGCGGCCTTGGACCGGAATATACCCGCGTCCGCGTCAACGGCATGGAGGCGCTCGCGACCTCGGGCGGGTCGGATTCGGGCGGCGCGGTCGGCAACAATCGCGGCCGCGGGTTCGACTTCAACATCTTCGCCTCGGAGCTGTTCAACTCGCTCGTCGTCCACAAAACCGGATCGGCGGACATCGAGGAAGGCTCGCTCGGCGCGACCGTCGATCTCAACACCGGCCGGCCGTTCGATTACAAGAAGCCCGCGCTCGTGCTCTCGGCGCAGGCCGGGTACAACGATCTGTCGAAAAAGGTCGACCCGCGCCTCGCATTGCTCGCGACCAAGACCTTCGCCGACGACACGATCGGCGTGCTCTTCACCGTCGCCTACAACGAACGTCATGCGAAGGAAGAATTGTCGGGCACCACGCGCTGGGGCCCGGGCGGCGCCAATGGCGGGTTCAACGCCGCGTCGACGCTGCCGGGCTATACGAC
>JAEWCK010000096.1 GCA_023390675.1 Pseudomonadota bacterium | reverse complement strand
GTCCGCGGGAAGGCGCCGTTCATCGGGTCGTTGGCATCGCGATCGGCAAGGTGCGCGTTGATCACGTCGTTCCGCGCCTGCGTGCCTGCCGAGATCGTGCCGAGGACGTTCGAGAAGATCTGGTTGTACTGCTGGAGCAGCGCCTGCGCCTCGGGCGACAGATTCGCGAGCGTGGTCCGATAGCGGTCGGGATTGTTGGTCCGCTCGAGAACGAGCTGGCCGAGCAGCTTCTCGGCATCGGCGCTGAGCGGCTTCTGCGCGCCGGCATTGGCGACGATCGTGCCGTACGTGCCCTCGACCGGCGTGGCGGGGCCGATGACCGTCTGCGCGTGCGCACGACCGGCCAGGCAGATGCACACCGAGGCCGCAAGCAATATCCGATACGCCGACTTCATCGCTACCCCCAAGACCTTGAATGCAAAGGATAGCTGGCACGTATCGCGCGGCGCCAGCGCGTTCCGGCGCCGGCATCGCCCCGCGTTGGAACAGGCGGCACGAAACGGGACGCCGCTAGCGCAGCCAGCGCGCCATTTGGGGATAAGCGGGAAGGCCGAGCGCGTCGGCCCGGTGCGGCTCGGCGCAGAGGCCATGATATTGCAGCATCGGCACGCCGATCAGCGCGCCGCGCATGAACTGCTCGGCGAGCCACGGCCCTTCGCCGCGATAGCCGTTCGCGTGGAACAGCAGGTGCGGATCGAGCCCGATCGCCAGCGCGGCGGCGTAGGACCAGGCGAGCACGGCCATTTCCTCGGCGGGGCCGTCCTCCACCACGCACAGGCTCGCGCGGGCGGCGGGATCGGCGAGCGCGATATGGCCGGCCTCGTGGAGCAGGTCGCCGGGCTCGAACCCGCGTTCCGGGTCCGCGACGATGCTACCGTCGCGGATCGCGATCCCGGGCAGGAAGCTGTCGGCCACCGGCCCGGGGGTGACGGCGATGCCGATGCTTTTGAGGAACGACACGATTTCGGCGGCGGGGGATGTCCAGGCGGGCATGCAGTAGCGCTATCCGCGCGACGCCCAAAGCAAAAGGGCGGCCCGTTGCCGGACCGCCCTTTCGATTTGGCTGAAGCCGGATCAGCGCTTCGAGAACTGGAAGCTGCGGCGCGCCTTGGCCTTGCCGTACTTCTTGCGCTCCACCGTGCGGCTGTCGCGGGTCAGGAACCCGGCGGCCTTGACCGGGGCGCGGAGCACCGGCTCGAACTTGGTCAGCGCCTGGCTGATGCCGTGCTTGACCGCGCCGGCCTGGCCCGAAAGCCCGCCGCCCTTGACGGTGCAGACCACGTCATACTGGCCCTCGCGCTCGGCGACGCCGAACGGCTGGTTGATGACGAGGCGCAGCGTCGGACGCGCGAAATAGACTTCCTGATCGCGACCGTTGATCGTGATCTTGCCGGTGCCGGGCTTGAGCCACACGCGGGCGACGGCATCCTTGCGGCGGCCGGTCGCATAGGCGCGGCCGAACTTGTCGAGCTCCTGCTGGCGCAGCGGCGTGGTCGACACGGCCGGAGCGGCCGGCGCGTTCAGATACTCGTCGGCGCTGGCCGGAGCGGCCGCAGGCGCTTCGCCGGCGGCGATCGCGCCGAGATCGGAAAGGGACTGGCGATTATCGGACATTACGCGCCCACCTTGTTCTTGCGGCTCATCGCCGCGATATCGAGGACTTCGGGGTTCTGCGCTTCGTGCGGATGCTCCGCGCCGGCATAGATGCGCAGGTTGCGCATCTGCTGGCGGCCGAGCGGACCGCGCGGGATCATGCGCTCCACGGCCTTTTCGAGCACGCGCTCGGGGAAGCGGCCCTCGAGCACCTTGCCCGCAGTGATCTCCTTGATGCCGCCGGCATAGCCGGTGTGCTTGTAGTAGACCTTCTGCGCGAGCTTGCGGCCCGTGAACTTGATCTTGTCCGCATTGATGACGATGACATTGTCACCGCAATCGACGTGCGGAGTGAAGCTGGTCTTGTGCTTGCCGCGCAGCACATTGGCGATCACCACCGCGGCGCGACCGACCACGAGGCCATCGGCATCGACGATGTGCCACTTCTTCTCCACCTCGGCCGGCTTGACCGACTTGGTGGTCTTCATCAGCGCCTTCATGGCGAGACCTTTCCAGTATGAAACGCAAGCGCGCCGCCCAGACGGGCAGCGCGGTTGAGCGGCCTTTGACGATTCGCCCGGGAAAAGTCAAGAAAAGTGCGGCTTTGCTGACGGGTATCAAGATACCTGTCATTCTCCGGTGGCAGCGCGCTCCACCTTGAGGATGGTCGTGCGGGCGCTCTCGCCGGCGTCCGAACGCGTGCGCGTGACGAGCGTGCTGGTCACGAAAAGGCCGGTGCGCGAGTCGATCTCGCTGGTCAGGTCGTAGTCGACATGCCCCTTGCGCGCGCCGTCCTCCACATCGGCCGAGGCGCGCGTCGTGCTGCGCAGGCGCCCGCCGGCGAGGCGGACGATCGTCCGCGCGCCTTCGAGCGCAACGGGCCGACCGAACGGCGACGTGCCCGGCACGCGCACCGTCTTCGTGCCCGGCGCCTCGCCCGCCTCGGACGCGATCAAGGCGGAGATCCACGAGGAGAGCATCGTGCGCTGACGTTCGGCGGGCATCGCGCGGAGCGGCGTGGCGATCCGCTCGGCGAGCTTCGCCGCCTCGGCCGGGGGAAGGCTCTTGCGTGCCGCGGCGACTTCGCCGACGCGGCGGCAGAAGATGTCCCACAGCGCAGCCATGTCGTCGACCGCGACGACCGTGCCGGCGGAATCGAGGTGGAAGACCAGCAGGCGTCCGGCGAGCGCGCCGAAGCCAGCCTCGTAGAGCGCGCCGCTCAAATCCTGCGTATCGCTGGCGGCGCCGCGCATCCGCACTTCGGCACGGTAACCGCCGGGCTCGGCGAGGAAGCGGACGAGCCGCTCGGCCGAATAGCGCCGGCCGTCCTCGATGCGATCGCTGGTGACGCGGAGCGGCGTGTCGAGCGGGGGCGCGAAGATCGCCGCGCTTGCCTGGAGGACGAAGGCGGCGAGGAGCATCAGCCGGTTTCAGCCGCCATCCATCGGGCGACGGCGGGGCCCGCCTCGGCCGGCCATGCCTCGATCACCGGCAAATCATAAGGGTGGAGCTCGGCGATCCGCGCGCGGAGCCGCTCGGCGAGCATCGGGCGCGTCTTGAACAAGGCGGGCACTTCCTCGCCGCGCTCGAGCTTGCCTTCCCAGCGATAGAGCGAGGCGCAGGGGGCGAGGATGTTGACGCAAGCGGCAAGCCGCTCGTTCAGCAGGGCTTCGGCGACGCGCTCGGCTTCGGCGCGGCTGGGAAAGGTGCAATAGAGGAGCACGAGGTCGCTCACCGCCGCTGGCCGATCGCGTGCGCCCCCCAGGTGGTGGCGACGAGCAGCAGCGCGCCAGTGAGCTGATGGAGCGCGGCGAGCCAGATCGGCACGCCGCTCATCACCGTCGCGATGCCGAGCAGGATCTGCAGCCCGAAGGCGCTGTGGATCGCGATCGAGGCGCGGCGGTCGATCCGGCGCGCGGCGCGGGCGAGGACGATCAGCATCGCCACCGCCACCCAGGCCCACCAGCGGTGGACGAAATGGACGACCGCCGGATCGTTGAACAATGCGTAGCCGAAGCTCTCGCCCGCCTGGGTCTGGCCGGGAAAGAAGCGGCCGTTCATCAGCGGCCATTGATCGGTGACGAGCCCGGCGTTGAGCCCCGCGACGAGCGCGCCGAACATCAGCTGGACGAAGAGCACGACCAGCGTCGCGGCGCCGAGCCCGGTCAGCCGCGCGGGGCGCGATCCCGAATTGCGGGCGAGCGCGCGCAGATCGAGCGCGGTCCAGACGATGCCGGCGAGGAGCACCAACGCTGTGAGCAAGTGGATCGCAAGGCGAATATGGCTGACGTCGGTGCGGACGCTCAGCCCCGACTTGACCATCCACCAGCCGATCGCGCCCTGCAGCCCGCCCAATGCGAGCAAGGCGACGAGCCGCCAGCCATAGCCGCGCGGGATCTGCCGCTTCACGGCGAACCAGATGAGCGGCAGCGCGAAGGCGACGCCGATCAGGCGGCCGAGCAGCCGGTGGAGATATTCCCAGAAGAAGATCGCCTTGAACCCCGTGAGGCTCATCCCGCGGTTGATCTGCTGATATTCGGGGATGCGCTTGTAATGATCGAACTCGGCCTGCCACTGCGCGTCGGTCAAGGGCGGGATCACGCCCGAGATCGGCTTCCATTCGGTGATCGACAAGCCCGATTCGGTGAGCCGGGTGATGCCGCCGATCACGACCATCAGCACGATCAGCCCGGCGACGACGAAGAGCCAGTTGGCGAGCGCGCGCGGGCGCGAAAGCGAAGTCATCTGAAGCATCTGCGCGCGCTTATCCCTCTGCGGGCGCAAAGGCCAGCGGGCGGCGCGTCGTCCAATAAAGCGGCAGCGCGGTCAGCATCAGCGCCACGCTCCACGCCACTGCCTCGAGCCCCGCGCCCCACAAAGCCCACAGCCCGAAGGCGAGCCCCAGCCCCGCCGCCGCACGCCGCACGCCGAGCACCAGCGCCGACAGGCACGCGCCGAGATAGAGCCACAGCGTCGCCGCCGTGGTGATCCGCAGCATGAAATCGTAGAGCGCGCCGGTCGCGCGGTTGGCGTTGCTGAGGACGAGCACGGTCGCGAGGGTGCTCGACAGCAGGATCACGGCGACCGGCACGTCGCGGCGATTGGTCCTGGCAATCCAGCGGGGCAGGACGCCCGCGCGCGCCATGCCGAGCGGGACCTCGCCCTGGACGAGCACCCAGCCGTTGAGGCAGCCGATCGTCGCGATTGCGGCGAACGCGGCGACGAGCAGCCCGGCGCCCTCGCCCCAATAGGTCTGGACGAACAGCGCCACCGGCGCATTGGCATTGGCGATCGCCGCACCCGGCATGGCGAGGACGATGCCGGTGCAGACGATGATGTAGAGCATGCCGGTCAGCGCCACGCCGGCGAGCGTGGCGCGCACGACGTTGCGCGCGGGATCGCGAACGCGCTCGGCGGCGATGCTCGCGCCTTCGAACCCGACCAGCGCGAAGAACACCAACGTCAGCGCGGGCGTGAGCTGGCTCCATTCGAACGCGGGATGCGCCTCCTGCCGGAATTGCCCGCCGCCCGCGAGCGTGAAGCCCAGGAGCAGCACGACAATTGCAGCGAGCGGCAGCAGCTTGAGCGCGGTGGTCAGGACCTGGAAGCGCCCGGCGGTGCGCGCGCCGTCGAGGTTGAGCAAGGTGATCGCCCAGATCACCACGACCGCGGTCGCCACGGTCGTCAGGGGTGTGGCGACGAGCGCCGGCCAGAAATAGCCGAGATAGCGCGCCGCGGTCAGCGCGATGAAGGCGTTGGCCGACCACACGCCCACCCAATAGGCCCAGCCGACCAGCACGCCGGCGAGCGGTCCCAGCGCATCGGCGCAGATCGCCACCACGCCGGTCGCATCGGGCCGCGCGGCGGCGAGCCCGGCCAGCGTCCAGGCGAGCAGCATCGCCCCCGCGATCGCCGCCATCCACGCCACTACGCCCGTCCAGCCGAAGGGCGCGACTTGCGAAGGCAACGCGAAGATGCCCGACCCGATCATTCCCCCGACCACCAACGCAGTCGCGGTCCAGAATCCGAACGGCCGTTGCAGCTTGTCCATCTCGCCCCTCCCCTTTTGCGTGCCGGCTAGATACCTCCATCCACCGGTTCGCGCCCCAGCATTTCGAGTCCCGCGATCAGTGCGGCGATGCAGGCATCGACGCGCGCTTGCTCGGTCGCGCGCACCACGAAATTGGCGCCGACGCGGCCATCGCGGAAAAAGGGATAGCTACCGATCGCCACGCCTTCGTGCGCGCGCTCCGTGTCGCGCAGCATCTCGGCGACCTCGCTTTCGGCAACCCAGCTGCCGACCGTATGCGAAAGCACCGGCAGCCCGCCTTCGAGCGTGCCGGTGAGCGCGTCGAGCATCCCCGCGGCGATGTGCGGTACGCCGGCGAGGACGAAGACGTTGCCGATGCGGATGCCGGGCGCGCCCGACATGCGGTTGGGAATCAGCTCGGCCCCCTCGGGCACGCGCGCCATGCGCAGCCGCGCGTCGGTCAGCCCGCCGCGCGTCTCGTAATAGCGCTCGAGCACCGCGCGGGCTTGCGGATGGATCACGACCTCGACGCCCAGCGCCGCGGCGATCGCATCGACGGTGATGTCGTCATGCGTCGGGCCGATCCCGCCGGTGGTGAACAGATAGTCGTTGCGGGCCCGCAGCGCGTTGACCGCCTCGACGATAGCGGCCTGCACGTCGGGCACCACGCGCACTTCGGCGAGGCGAATGCCCTGGACGTTGAGCCACGAGGCGAGCTGCGCGACGTTCTTGTCCTGCGTGCGGCCGGAGAGGATCTCGTCGCCGATCACCACCAGGGCCGCCGTCCAGATCCGCTCGCTCATGCCTCCGCATAGACCGAAGCGAGCGACGCGCCTAGCGTAGGCAGATGCTCTCCGCGCTTTTCGCCTTCGCGCTCGCGGCCGCGCCATGCCAGGCCGAGCTGGTCGTGCTCGGTACCTCCCAGGACGCGGGAACGCCGCAGATCGGCCATCCCGGGGACCCGGCGTAGCGCGATCCATCGCTGCGCGCCTGGGCATCGGCGCTCGCCTTGGTCGATCGCGCGACGGGCAAGCGCTATCTGTTCGACGCGACGCCCGATCTGCGCGAGCAACTCGAATGGCTCGACGCGCACGACCCGTCGCGCGAGCCCGGTCTCGGGATCGACGGCATCTTCCTGACGCATGCGCATATCGGCCATTATGCCGGGCTGATGTTCCTCGGGCGCGAATCCGCGGGCACCCGCGGCATTCCCGTCTATGCGATGCCGCGCATGTCCGAATTCCTGACCAGGAACGGGCCGTGGAGCCAGCTGGTGAGCCTCAACAACATCGCGCTGCGGACGCTCGCCGCGAACAAGCCCGAGGCGTTTGCGCCCGGGCTTTCGGTCATGCCGCTCCCTGTTCCGCACCGCGACGAATTTTCGGAGACGGTCGGCTTCCTGATCTCGGGCACCGGCGGCAAGGCACTGTTCCTTCCCGACGTCGACAGCTGGGATTTGTGGGAGAGCCGCATGGGCATGCGGATCGAGGATCTGATCGCGAGGGTCGGGGTGGCCTATATCGACGCGACCTTCTTCGACGATTCCGAATTGCCGCCGGCACTCGCCGCCACTGTCCCGCACCCGCGCGTCGTTCAGACGATGGCCCGGCTCGCAGCACTGCCGCCGGAGCTCAGGCGGCGGGTGCGCTTCATCCACCTCAATCACACCAACCAGGCGCGCTTCGCCGACTCCGCCGCGCGGAGGGAAATTCTCGCCAAGGGCTTCGGCGTCGCGGCGCTCGGCGAGCGATTCTGCCTCTCGCAACCCGCCGCCGACGCGCCTATATCGCCCCAATGACCGAGTATGTGACCGTTACCGCCGAGATGCCCCAGACCCGCGACGGCGTGATCAAGCTGCACGGGCCCGAGGGCTTCGAGGGCATGCGCAAGGCCGGGCGCCTTGCCGCCGAGATCCTCGACGCGCTGGTGCCGCATGTCGTGCCGGGGGTGACGACCGCCGAACTCGACGACATCGTTCGCGAGATGAGCGTGGCGGGCGGCGGCGTGCCCGCGACACTCGGCTATCGCGGCTACACGCACAGCTGCTGCATCTCGATCAACCATGTCGTGTGCCACGGCATCCCCGGCGAGCGCACGCTCCGCGACGGCGACATCGTCAATATCGACGTGACGCCGATGCTGGGCGGCTGGCACGGCGACACCAGCCGGATGTTCCTGGTCGGCGACGTGCCGATCAAGGCGCGCCGTCTCGTCGACGTCACCTACGAATGCCTGATGCTCGGGCTCGAGCAGGCGAAGCCCGGCAATCACCTCGGCGATATCGGCCATGCGATCCAGCGGCACGCCGAGAAGCATCGCTACGGCGTGGTCCGCGATTTCTGCGGGCACGGGCTCGGCCAGGTCTTCCACGACGCGCCCGAAGTCGTCCATGTCGGCCGTCCGGGCACCGGCCCCGAGCTCAGGCCCGGCATGTTCTTCACCGTCGAGCCGATGATCAACATCGGCCGCCCCGACGTGAAGCTGTTGGACGATGGCTGGACCGCCGTGACGCGCGACCGCTCGCTCTCGGCCCAGTTCGAGCATTCGATCGGCATTACCGAGACCGGCTGCGAGATCTTCACCAAGAGCCCGAAGGGCCTCGACCGGCCGCCTTATTGAGCGGCTTGGGTCGCGCTGGCCTAATTCAGCGCGCGTCTTCGCGGTTCAATGCGTCAGCGTCGACCAACGGTTGAGCTGGTCCTGCGCCTCGGCCGCGCTGAGATCACCCAACTCGCTGTGAATCCAGCAGGTGTCGCGTGCGTCGGGATCGAGCGACAACAGGCCGTGCGCCATGATGACCAATGGCCCGCGGGCCACGATCACGTCGCCGTCCACCTCGATCCGCCGATGGATTTCGGCGGGAATGTCCATGGGCAAAAGCTGCATACACGCCCCCGGTGACTCGCCTGCAACGCCAAATAACGACGAAGGTTCCGCACGGATAATATCGAGCGGCGTCCTTTAGCGGCCAAGTAAAACGGATCGAGCCGCAAAGCTGCACCGGCCATAACGCGCCGCTATACCCCTGCACCAAGCGAGCAGTTGTGACGCAGCCGTTCCGGATATAGGCGCGCCGCTTCCCGAGAGCTTGATCCATGCGGGCCCGGGCCCCACCAGTCCCAGATCCCCCCGGGACTTTCCGAGCCCGCAGGGGAGCGGCCTTCCCCGAGGCCGCTCCCCGTTCTCGCGCGCGCTCGCACAGACCCCACTGCCCTCAAAACCGGCACCCGCGGTCCCGCTGCTCAATTACCAGGCACTTGGCAAGCGCGCGCGCCCATGCGACCGAGAGGCATTCCCCGAATCCCGCTCTGGCACGGACCTTGCCAGACGCGCGCCGGGGCACATGCCGCATCCTTGGGGAAAGACGTGAAAAAGATCGAAGCGATCATCAAGCCGTTCAAGCTCGATGAAGTGAAGGAAGCGCTGCACGAAGTGGGTGTCTCGGGCATCACCGTGACCGAGGCCAAAGGCTTCGGCCGGCAGAAGGGCCATACGGAGCTCTATCGCGGCGCCGAATACGTCGTCGACTTCCTCCCCAAGGTGAAGCTCGAGGTGGTGGTCGAGGATGCGCTCGCCGATCGCGTGGTCGAGGCCGTGGCGCAGGCCGCGCAGACCGGGCGCATCGGCGATGGCAAGATCTTCGTCATCCCGGTCGAGACCGCGCTGCGTATCCGCACCGGCGAGCGTAACGAAAACGCGATTTAATCAACGAAACAACGGCCCGAGCGGGCCAGGTCCAAAAGAGAGCGAAAGGGTATTTCCAATGGCGAATTCGGCCAGCGACGTTCTGAAGATGGTCAAGGAGAACGAGATCGAGTGGATCGATCTCCGCTTCACCGATCCCAAGGGCAAGTGGCAGCATCTGACGATGGTCGCGGGCGTGATCGGCGAGGACGAGCTGACCGACGGGCTGATGTTCGACGGCTCCTCGATCGAGGGCTGGAAGGCGATCAACGAGTCCGACATGATCCTGAAGCCCGATCTCGACGCGGTGTGGATCGATCCGTTCTCGGCGACCCCGATGCTGATCCTGGTGTGCGACGTGGTCGAGCCCTCGACCGGCGAGCTCTATGCCCGCGACCCGCGCTCGACGGCGAAGCGCGCCGAGGCGTATCTCAAGACGCTGGGCATCGGCGACACCGTCTATGTCGGTCCCGAGGCCGAGTTCTTCATGTTCGACGACGTCCGCTTCGAGAACAGCTATTCGACCAGCTATTACGCGATCGACGACATCGAGCTGCCGGGCAATTCGGGCAAGGAATATGAGGCGGGCAATCTCGGCCACCGCCCGCGCGCAAAGGGCGGCTACTTCCCCGTCGCGCCGGTGGACAGCGCGGTCGACATCCGCGGCGAGATGGTCGCGACGATGCTCGAGATGGGGCTGCCCTGCGACAAGCACCACCACGAGGTCGCCGCTGCGCAGCACGAGCTGGGCCTGACCTTCGGCACGCTCGTCCAGACCGCCGACCGCATGCAGATCTACAAATATGTCGTCCACCAGGTCGCGCATGCCTATGGCAAGACGGCGACCTTCATGCCCAAGCCGATCAAGGAAGATAACGGCTCGGGCATGCACACCCACATGTCGATCTGGAGCGGCAAGGAGCCGCTGTTCGCGGGCAACGGCTATGCCGGGCTCAGCGACATGTGCCTCTATTTCATCGGCGGCGTGATCAAGCACGCCAAGGCGCTCAATGCCTTCACCAACCCGACCACCAACAGCTACAAAAGGCTGGTGCCGGGATACGAGGCGCCGGTGCTGCTCGCTTATTCGAGCCGCAACCGCTCGGCCTCGTGCCGCATCCCGTATGGCGCGGGCAGCAAGGCCAAGCGCGTCGAGTTCCGCTTCCCCGATGCGCTGGCCAATCCGTACCTCGCCTACGCGGCGCTGCTGATGGCCGGCCTCGACGGCATCCAGAACCGCATCCATCCGGGCGACCCGATGGACAAGAACCTCTACGACCTGCCCCCGGCCGAGCTCGAACAGGTCCCGACCGTGTGCGCATCGCTGCGCGAGGCGCTCGACAGCGTCGAGGCGGACATGGACTTCCTGTTGAAGGGCGACGTGTTCTCGAAGGACCAGATCGAGGCCTATGTCGAGATCAAGCGCGCCGAAGTCGCGCGCTGGGAGATGACGCCCTCGCCGGTCGAGTACGACATGTATTATTCGGGCTGATCTTCAGATCAGCCGCTAGCGAAGCGCCCGGGCCGCGAGGTCCGGGCGTTTTCGTTGGACCCAATCGGGCTCACGCCGGTTATCGCATCGTGGGAGCTGCGAAGGATATCGGGGCCGCGCTAGTGACGGGCGGCGAGTCCGGCATCGGTCGCGCGTGCGCGATTGCGCTGGCCGAGGCTGGCCGGGACATTGCGATCCTCTATTTTCGGGACCGTGCGGCGGCGGAGGAGACCGCGGCGAGTGTCGGCGCTGCCGGACGTCGGGCGGCCTGCGTCCAAGCCGATGTCGGCGACGAGGCGGCTGTCGAAGCAGCGTTTGACGCAGCGATCGCGGCACTCGGCACTGTCGATTGCCTCGTCAATTCGGCAGGGCTCAACATGTCGGGGGTGACCGTCGCCGATATGGAGCTCGCGCAGTGGCGGCGGCTGATCGCGACCGATCTCGACGGCGTGTTCCTCACGTCGCGGCGCTTCGTCCGCGACGCGCATGCGCATGAAACGGGGGGGAGCATCGTCAACATCTCGTCGATCCATGCGGTCGACGTGCGCGCGGGCGGCGCCGACTATTGCGCGGCCAAGGCGGGAATGAAGGCGCTCACCGAGACGATGGCGCTGGAGGAGGCGCCGCATGGCATTACCGTCAATTGCGTCGCGCCGGGCATGATCCTGACGCCGATGAACGCGCGGGCGCTGACCGACGAATCCTATCGCCGCTCGCTCGAGGCCAATGTCCCCGCGGGGCGCGCGGGCACGCCGGAGGAAGTGGCGGGGCTGGTGGCGTTCCTCGCTTCCCCCGCCGCGCGCTACATCAACGGCGCGACGCTCACCATCGACGGCGCGCTGTCGCTGCTGCTCGCGCAGGGGGCGTGATGGGGCTCGACTTCACGGTGGAGAAGATCGAACCGATCTCGCTCGAACGTCCCGACGCGATCGCCGACCATCCGCTGATGAGCCCTTATGTCTGGCGCCTCGACAACGGCGCCTGTGGCCTGCTCGTCCGCGTCGTCGCGCCTGCCGGCGCGCGCGACTTCCACACCGGCAGCATCTGGTATGGCGAAAGCGAGGACGGGCTGCATTTCAGGCTCGACGACAAGCCGGTGATCGCTCCGGGCCAGGGCGAGAAGGACGACGGCGGCTGCGAAGACCCGACGCTGGTGCTCGATGGGGGGCGGGTCCTCGTCTATTATACCGGCGTCGATGCCGATTATTCGACCGGGCGGCTGATGCTCGCCGACGGCCCCGACGTGCATCATCTGACCAAGCGGGGCGTGGCGCTCGCCTCGACCAAGAGCGCGGGCAACACCAAGGAAGCGACGATCGACCGCACGCCCGATGGCGGCTGGCGGCTGTTCTATGAATACGCCCATGCCGAGGCTTCGCGGATCGGTCTGGCGGTGGGCCCGGGCGCATGCGGGCCGTGGGACGAGCAGCCGCACCCGTTCAGCGTGCGCGAGAAGAGCTGGGACAGCTGGCATCTCTCGACCGGCCCGCTGCTCACCACCGACAAGGAACGGCCGGTGATGTTCTACAACGGCGCGACGCACGACGCGCGCTGGCGCATCGGCTGGGTCGCGTTCGACGCCGAATACAGGAAGGTGGTCGATCGCTGCATCGAGCCGCTGATCGTCCCGCCGCCCCAGCCCGAGCGCGGCATGACCGACATCGCTTTCGCCTCGTCGCTGATCGCGGAGGGCGACACCGCGATCCTCTATTATTCGGTCGCCGACGCACGGCTCGCGCGCGCGCATATCCGCCGGTTCAGCTTCTAGCCGCCATTGCGACTCGCTCCACCGGTGTGATAGCCAGATGCATCACCCGGAGGTTTCCCCACATGCGCATGACTCGTCTCGCTGCCGCCGCGTTGCTGCTCGGCACGTCCGCCCTCGCCTCGCCTGCGTTCGCCCAGACTTCGCCCGCACCCGGCAAGGCCCGATACGGGACCTGGGGCGTCGACTATGCGACGATGGACAAGTCGGTGAAGCCCGGCGACGATTTCTTCCGCTATGCCGAGGGCACCTGGCTGCGCGACGCGCCGATCGCGGCGGACAAGTCGCGCGCGGGATACAATTACGACCTTCCCGACGAAACCGAAGTCGAGGTGCGCAAGCTGGTCGAGGATGCCGGCCCTGCCCCCGCCGATCCGGTGATGCGCCAGGTCGCCGATTTCTACGCCGCATGGATGGACCAGGCCGGGATCGAGGCGCGCGGGACCGCGCCGCTCAAGCCTTATCTCGCGCGCATCGCGGGCGTGAAGAACCGCCACGATCTCGTGCTGCTGATGGCCGAGCCCGGCTATGCCGCGCCGATCGCGATCGGCGTCGATGCCGATGCCAAGGACCCGACCAACTACACCGTCTATAGCGGCCAGGCGCGGCTCGGGCTGCCGACGCGCGATTATTATCTGCTCGACGGCGACAAATATGTCGCGTTCCGCAAGGCCTATCGCGCGTACATCGTGAAGATCCACCAGCTCGCCGGCATCCCGAATGCCGAGGCCAAGGCCGATGCGATCATCGCGCTCGAGACGCGGCTCTCGCAGGACCAGTGGACGCCCGAGGCGCGGCGTGACCCGCAAAAGACCTATAACCCGATGAACCGCGCCGAGCTGACCAGGCTCGCGCCGCAGTTCGACTGGGACGCGACGCTGGCGCATGTCGGGCTTTCGAAGATGCCGACGGTGATCGTCGGCGAGCCGAGCGCCGTCGCCGCAGCGGGCAAGAGGCTCGACGACGTGCCGCTCTCCACCTGGAAGGATTATATCGCCTTCCGCTTCATCAGCGACCATGCCGGCTTCCTGCCCAAGGCATTCGACGATGCGCGCTTCGATTTCTACAGCCGTACGCTGCAGGACGTGCAATCGCAGCCCGACCGCTGGAAGCGCGGCGTGCGCCTGCTCGACGCCAATCTGGGCGAGGCGCTCGGCAAGATCTACGCCGAGAAGCATTGGACCGCCGAGGCCGCCACGCAGGCCAACGAGCTGATCGATGACCTCCGCGCCGCCTATGCCGACAAGATCAACCACGCCGCGTGGATGGACGATGCGACGCGCAAGGAAGCGCTCGCCAAGCTCGCCGCATTCGAGCCGAGGATCGGGCATCCCGAGAAATATATCGACTATTCGAGCATGAAGGTGAGCCGCACCGATCCGCTCGCCAACGACATGGCAGCAGACAATTTCGCCTGGAACCTGGCGCTGTCGCGGCTCGGCAAGCCAGTCGACCGCAGCCTGTGGGACATGACTCCACAGACGGTGAACGCCTATTACAACCCGGTTCTCAACCAGGTGACGTTCCCCGCGGCGCAGCTTCAGCCGCCCTTCTTCGACCCCTATGCCGATCCGGCGGTGAACTACGGCGAGACCGGCGCGACGATCGGGCACGAAATGGGGCACGGCTTCGACGACGAGGGCCGCCAATACGACGCGACCGGCAAGCTCCGCGACTGGTGGACCAAGGAATCCGCCGAGCGCTACACCGCGCACGCGCAGGCGCTGGTCAAGCAGTTCGACGCTTACGAGCCGATCCCCGGCGTCCACATCAAGGGCCAGCTCACGCTCGGCGAGAATCTGGGCGATCTGGGCGGGCTCGAGGCCGCCTATGCCGCCTATCGCCGCTATGTCGCGCGGCACGGCGAGCCCGCGGTGATCGACGGCTATACCGGCGACCAGCGCTTCTTCATCGCCTATGCGCAGAGCTGGCAGGGCAAGGCGCGCGAGGGCGCGCTGCGCAGCCAGTTGCTGTCCAACCCGCACAGCCCCGAGGAATATCGCGTCAACGGCATCGTGCGGAACATGGACGAATGGTACGCCGCGTTCGGGGTGAAGCAGGGCGACAAGCTGTATCTCCCGCCCGAGGAGCGCGTCCACGTCTGGTAATAATTTCGCTGCATCGCAGTGAAGATACGGGCTGGGCGGCGCCGGGCCCGTTTTCGTGTGCTCTCGATTGAATTTGCGGAGATTGATCGACGCAATCGATCAACCCAAGCGAGCCTTCCCGTTTGTGCTTCGCTGCGGCGCACCTATATCCGCGCTGCAACGCAACACCAAGGAGAAGCCGCAATGGCCCTTATCGGAAGCCCCATCAAGCCGTTCACCGCCACTGCCTACAAGCAGGGCAAGTTCGTCGAGGTCACCGATGCCGATGTGAAGGGCAAGTGGGCGATCTTCTTCTTCTATCCTGCGGATTTCACCTTCGTCTGCCCGACCGAGCTCGAGGACCTCGCGGACATCTACCCGCAGCTCCAGAAGATGGGCGTCGAAGTCTATTCGGTGTCGACCGACACGCATTTCAGCCACAAGGCGTGGCACGACACGTCGCCCGCGATCGGCAAGATCGACTATTACATGCTCGGCGACCAGAACCACGTGCTGTCGACCAATTTCGACGTGCTCCGTGAGGGCCAAGGCCTCGCCGATCGCGGCACCTTCGTGGTCGATCCCGAGGGCGTGATCCAGCTCGTCGAGATCACCAGCGAAGGCGTCGGCCGCAATGCCGCCGAGCTGCTCCGCAAGGTCAAGGCCGCGCAATACATCGCGGCGCACCCCGGCGAAGTCTGCCCCGCCAAATGGGAAGAGGGCGAAGAGACCCTCGCCCCGTCGCTCGACCTGGTCGGCAAGATCTAAGCACCTGTCCGCCCCCTGACAGGTGCCCATGGCGGCCCGGGACGGTCCTCCCCCTCTTTCCGTCCCGGGCCGTTTTGTTTTCAGGAGTATCGCGCGTGCTCGACGCCAATCTGACTCAGCAGCTCAAGACCTACCTCGTGAACATCCGCGAGCCGATCGAGCTCGTCGCCTCGCTAGATGACAGCGCGAAGAGCCGCGAGCTGGAGCGCCTTCTGAACGAGATCGCGGCGCTCTCTGACAGGATCGAAGTGTCCACCGGCGACGACGCGCGCAAGCCGAGCTTCCTCATCCGGCGCAAGGGTACCGACATCGGCGTGCGTTTCGCCGGGCTGCCGATGGGGCACGAATTCACCTCGCTGGTCCTCGCGCTGCTCCAGGTCGGCGGGCACCCGAGCAAGGCCGCGCAGGAGCTGATCGAGCAGGTCAGGAACCTCGACGGCGACTTCGCCTTCGAGACCTATTTCTCGCTCTCGTGCCAGAATTGCCCGGACGTGGTGCAGGCGCTCAATCTGATGGCAGTGCTCAATCCGCGCATCAGCCACACTGCGATCGACGGCGGGCTGTTCAAGGACGAAGTCGAGGCGCGCAAGGTGATGGCGGTGCCGACCGTGTTCCTCAACGGCGAGCCGTTCGCTTCGGGCCGGATGGAGCTCGAGCAGATCGTGGCGAAGATCGATACGGGCGCACAGACGCGGACTGCGGCGAAGATCACTGCGAAGGAGCCGTTCGACGTGCTCGTCATCGGCGGCGGCCCCGCGGGCGCGGCAGCGGCGATCTATGCCGCGCGCAAGGGCATCCGCACCGGCATCGTCGCCGAGCGCTTCGGGGGGCAGGTGCTAGACACGATGGCGATCGAGAATTTCATCTCGGTGAGCCACACCGAAGGGCCGAAGCTCGCCGCGCATCTCGAGCAGCACGTCAAGGACTACGACGTCGACATCATGAACCACCAGCGCGCAAGCAAGCTGGCGCCGGCGCAGTACGAAGGCGGCCTCCACGAAGTCGGGCTGGCGAGCGGCGCAAGCCTCAAGGCGCGCACGGTGATCCTCTCGACCGGCGCGCGCTGGCGGCAGATGGGCGTGCCCGGCGAGGAGGAATATCGCAACAAGGGCGTGACCTATTGCCCGCACTGCGACGGGCCGCTGTTCAAGGGCAAACGCGTCGCGGTCATCGGCGGCGGCAATTCGGGCGTCGAGGCGGCGATCGACCTCGCGGGCCTGGTCGCGCACGTGACGCTGATCGAATATGACAGCCAGCTCCGCGCCGACGCGGTGCTCCAGCGCAAGCTCGGCAGCCTGCCCAACGTCACGGTGATCACTTCGGCGCTCACCACCGAAGTGTTCGGCGACGGCGAGAAGCTCACCGGGCTCAAGTACAAGGACCGCAACCACGGCACCGAGCACGAAGTCGCGCTCGAAGGCATTTTCGTCCAGATCGGGCTGGTGCCGAACACCGAGTGGCTCAAGGACAGCATCGCGCTGTCGGGCCGCGGCGAGATCGAGATCGATGCGCGCGGGGAAACCTCGCAAAGGGGCATCTTCGCGGCGGGCGACGCCACGACCGTGCCGTACAAGCAGATCGTGATCGCGATGGGCGCGGGCTCGACCGCGGCGCTCTCGGCATTCGACTATCTGATCCGGTTGCCGGCGGAGCTGGAGGAGGCGGCTTAACTTCTCCCCCTCCCTTCCAGGGAAGGGAGTTTAGGTTGGGAAAAATCGCCCGCTCACTATATACAGCGCTATCCATCGATAGAGGCGATAAGTGGCGCAGACCTATCTCCCGACGCTCAAGCAGCTCCAGTACCTCGTCGCGCTGCACGATTCGGGGCATTTCGGCCGCGCGGCGGAGAGCTGCTTCGTCACCCAGTCGACGCTGTCGGCAGGAATTCGCGAGCTGGAGACGCTGATCGGCGTGGTGCTGGTCGAGCGCACGCGCCGCGTGGTGCGCTTCACGCCGCTCGGCGAGGCGATCGTCGCCAAGGCGCGGCGCGTGCTGCGCGAGGCCGACGAGCTGGGCGACCTCGCCCGCGCCGCCGGCCGTCCCTTGTCGGGCGAGATGCGGATGAGCGTGATCCCGACGATTGCGCCTTTCCTGCTGCCGCGTGTGCTGCCGCGGCTGCGCAAGGACTATCCGGACCTGAAGCTCTATCTCCGCGAAGAGACCAGCGGCCAGGCATGCGAAGGGCTCCACCATGGCCGCGTCGATTGCGTGCTGCTGGCGCTCCCCTATGCGTGCGGCGACGTCGAGGTCGCGCGGCTGTTCGACGACCGGCTTTTCGTCGCCTTCCACAACGGCGAGATGGACCCGACCCCGACGATCCGCCCCGCGCTGATCGACGAGACGCGACTGCTGATGCTCGAGGACGGGCATTGCCTGAAGGACCATGCGCTGGCGGCGTGCAACCGCCCCGAGCTGCGCGCCGAGGCGACGATGCTCGGCACGTCGCTCCATACGATGGTCCAGATGGTCGACAATGGCCTCGGCGTGACGATGCTGCCCGAGATGGCGGTGGACGCCGGCATCCTCGAGCACACGCAGGTGACCGCGCGGCCGCTCGACGCCGAGAATGCGGCGCGGCACATCGCGTTGGTGTGGCGCAAGGCTTCCCCGCGCGAGCGCGACTTCCGCCTGCTCGCGGATATGCTCGCCAAGGCGGGCTTCGCACTGCTCGATCACGCGGCGTGACGGCTTGGCGCTTTCACGCGTGAAAAGCCGCGCTATGCTTGCAACCGCATGCTTCCTGACCCCCAACCCATCCGCGAGTGGCGGGACGTGGACCGCGCGCGGTTCGACGACGAAATCGCGCCGCTCGGCGAGCCTGCGGTGCTGCGCGGTGTGGTGGCAGACTGGCCCGCGGTGCAGGCGCACGACATTGCGGAATATCTCGGCCGCTTCGATCTTTCGGCGGGCTGTGACGCGCTGATCGCAGCGCCCGGGAGCGGCGGGCGGCTGTTCTACAATGACGACCTGACCGGGCTCAATTTCCAGACGCGCCGCCCCACGCTGGCGACGGTGGTCGAGCGACTGGTGCGCGGGCGCGAGGAGGCGGACTCGCCCGCGATCGCCGCGCAGGGCCTCGCGATCCGGGACGTGCTTCCGGGCTTCGCCGCCGAAAATCGGATGGATCTGCTCGACGAGGCGGCCGCCCCGCGCATGTGGCTGGGCAATCGCGTGATCGTCGCGGCGCATTACGACATGGCGCGCAACATCGCCTGCGTGGTGGCGGGGCGGCGGCGCTTTACCTTGTTTCCGCCCGAGCAGGTCGGCAATCTCCATATCGGCCCGTACGAGTTCACCCCCGCGGGCGCGCCGGTGAGCCTGGTCGATTTCGACGCGCCCGATCTCGATCGTTTCCCCAACTTCCCGCAGGCGATGGCAGCCGTGCAATCGGCCGAGCTCGCGCCGGGGGACGCGATCTACATCCCCTATATGTGGTGGCACCACGTCCGCTCGCTCGATGCGTTCAACCTGCTGGTGAATTACTGGTGGGGCGAGGTCGCGCAGCCCGAGCATCCGCTCGATGCGATGCTGCTCGGGCTGCTCGCGATCCGCGACCTGCCGGACGACCAGCGGCGGGCATGGCGGGCGATGTTCGACCAGTTCGTGTTCCGCGTGCATGGCGATCCGATGGCGCATGTTCCCACGGAGCGGCAGGGCGGTCTTGGCCGGCTCGACGACGCGGCGAAGCGCGGGCTGCGGCAGTCGCTGGCGAAGACCCTGGCGGGCTAGGCCCAGCGCGTTGCGGCTTCGACGTCGCTCGCACGTGCGTCCACCCAGCGGCTTCTCTCGCCCAGATGCTCGCGCTTCCAGAAGGGGGCGTCGGTCTTGAGCCGGTCGATCAGGAAGGCGCAGGCGTCGAGCGCTTCGCGGCGGTGCTGCGCGGCAGTGCCGACGAAGACGATGCGCTCGCCCACCTCCATGCGGCCGATGCGGTGGACGATCGTCACGCCGAGCAGGTTCCAGCGCTCGCTGGCGGCTTCGGCGAGGCCGATCAGCGCGCCTTCGGTCATGCCGGGATAATGTTCGAGTTCGAGCGCGGTGACGCCGCCATTGCCGCGCACCACGCCCGTGAAAGTCGCGACCGCTCCCGCACCGCGCTCCTCGAGCGCCGCCACTTCCACGCCGAGCTCGATCGGCGCCGCGTCGATCGAGACGCGGATCATCCCCCCGTCACCGGCGGAAAGATCGCGACCTCGCGCGCATCGCCGAGCAAGGCGTCGAGCGCCACGAACTTCTGGTCGATCGCGGCGCGGAGCTTCGCGGGATCTTCGAGCGCCGCGGCATGGCCGGGGCTGCGCCCGGCGAGCCAGCAGATCAGATCGGCGACGTTGCGCACGGCCGCTGGCGGATCGAGCTGCTCATGCCCCGTCCCGATCCTCTCGCGGACCCAGGCGAAGTAGAGCAGGTCCATCACGTGTCCATATGGCTGAGGCCGACGCGCAGATAATCCCAACCGGTGATCAGCGTCAGCGCCGCCGCGCCCCAGAGCGCGACGAGGCCCGCAGTCAGCACCCAGGGCCATTCGGGCAGCGCGCCTGCGAGGATCAGCAGCCCGAGCGCGGCAAGCTGGAGCGTCGTCTTCCACTTGGCGAGACGCGAGACCGGGAGCGACACCTGCAGCCCGCCGAGAAATTCGCGCAGCCCCGACACCGCGATCTCGCGCGCAAGGATGACGAGCGCGGCGATCACATGGATCTCGTAGATCACGCCCTTGGCCGCGAGCACGACGATCACCGAAGCGACCATGATCTTGTCGGCGATCGGATCGAGGAACACGCCGAGTTTCGAGACGGTGCCCTGCGCGCGGGCGAGATAGCCGTCGAAATAATCGGTCACGCCCATCAGCACATAGATGACGAAGGCGATGCCGTATCCCGCGCGCCAATCGGGCCACCACAGGAACGCCACCAGCAGCGGCAGCGCAAGGATTCGCGAGAGCGTCAGGATGTTCGGCAGCGTCAGCATCGTTGTGCAATCGTAGCAGTCCATCCCCAACGCTGGAAACAGGAAAGCCGTTGCCGCACGGGGCGGCGCTCGGCTATGCCCGGCGCTTCGTTTGGCGGAAATATCCGCAGCTTAAGGGTCAGGGGAAGCTATGCACGGTGCGCTCGGGTTGATGCGGGAGCGCCGTTTCCTGCCGCTGTTCGTCACGCAGTTCCTGGGCGCGTTCAACGACAATCTGTTCAAGAACGCGATGATCTTCTTCGCGACCTACCAGATTTTCAATTCGGTCGAGGCCGAGACGCAATTCAGCGCGCTGGCGACGGGCATCTTCATCCTGCCATTCTTCCTCTTCTCGGCGCTCGCGGGACAACTCGCGGACACGTACGACAAGGCCCGCATCATGCGGATCATCAAGGCGGCCGAGATCGGCATCATGCTCGTCGGCGCGACGGGCATTTTCCTCAAGAGCCTGCACCTGATGCTCGTCGCGCTGGTCGGCATGGGAATCCACTCGACCTTTTTCGGACCGATCAAATACGCGATCCTGCCGCAACACCTGCGCGAGGACGAAGTGCTGGGCGGCACCGGCATGGTCGAGG
The DNA here is from genome assembly GCA_023390675.1 of Pseudomonadota bacterium. Taxonomy (GTDB): domain Bacteria; phylum Pseudomonadota; class Alphaproteobacteria; order Sphingomonadales; family Sphingomonadaceae; genus Sphingomonas. The sequence goes on along the minus strand of JAEWCK010000096.1, from coordinate 1,485 downwards.
CCGGCACGTACATCGCGATCCTGTGCGGCACGATCTGCGGCGGGGTGATCAGCCCGCATGCCGCGGCCTTTGCAGTGGTAGGCGTGGCGGTCGCCGGCTGGCTCGCCTCGCTCAAGATCCCGCCCGCGCCGCCGATGACGAGGCTCGAGCTCGACTTCAACATCTTCCGCGCTTCGTATCGCCTGATCTCGGCGACGCTGCACATCAAGCGGCTCTACCTCGCGATCATCGCGATCAGCGTGTTCTGGACGATCGCGGCGGTCCTCGGCGTGCTTTTCCCGCCGCTCGTCAAGAACGTCTTCCACGCACAGAAGGACGTTGCGAGCGTGTTCCTCGGGATCTTCTCGGTAGGCATCGCAATCGGATCGGTGATCATCAACCGGCTGCTCAAGGGGCATGTCTCGGCGAAATACGCGGTGCGATCGGTGCTCACGATGATGATCTTCGTGATCGCCTTCTATTTCGTGGCGGTGCTCTGGCCGGTGCACGAGGGGCCGCTGATCAAGACGCTCCAGTTCGTCCAGATGTCCGCCGCCTGGCCCGTGCTCGCCCTGCTGATCCTGATCGCGATCACCGGCGGCATGTTCGTGGTGCCGCTCTATGCCTTCCTGACGACGACGGTGGAGAAATCCCAGACCGCCCGGACCGTGGCGGCGAACAACATCGTCAATTCGGGCTTCATGGTCGCCGGCTCGGTCGGCATCTTCGGGATCAGCAACATTCCCGGCGTCGGCATTGCCGAATGCCTTTGGGTGGTGGTGATCCTTTGCCTGGTCTCGGCCTGGTGCGGCTGGCGGCTCTACAAGGCCGAAGACGCGCCGCACGCGCCGGACGTGATCCCCTGAGGCGCGGCCGCGCTCAGAGAATGAAGGTATAGAAGCAGACGAAGAAGGCAGTGAAGCTCAGCGCGAAGAGCTTCATGTCGCTGTCGTCGCGCGCCTTGCGCTGCCGGGCGACGGCGATGCGCACGTGGCGGCGGATCGGATGGCGGCGGGGCGCATAGCCCTGAGTGGCGAGCTGGCTTTGCATGCCACGAGTTAACGATTTGTTTACTTTTCGCGCCAGCGCGAAGGAAGGTTAACGGCGTCCAGCCTTGGGACGGCGACTGGTTAGCGGCGGACGATCGCGTCGAGAAACGCCTGGTGCGGCGGCAGGCTGTCCACCCGCTGGCGGACGATCGCGCGGATCTGGGAAAGGTTCGCCTCGAGCTCCTGACCGCTCAGCGCATCGGCGAGCGCGTGGTGGCCGCTGGGAACGACTCCTTGCCCGTACAGGATCGCGAACCAGTTTGGCTCCTTGAACAGATCCTCGTCGCGCGACAGGACTTCTCCGCGGGCGCGGAACAGCGCGATCTTCTCCGCCAGGCTGTCGGGGACGGCCATGGCCCGGCAATAGCGCCAAAGCTCCGAATCCTCGCGCTCGGTGAGCTTGTAGTGCGCGACGATGAAGTCGCGCACGCCCTCGACCAGCGTCGCCATCTCGGCA